>DATNQC010000170.1:0-6720 GCA_036702885.1 Oculatellaceae cyanobacterium
CTACCTGAACTTTAAAATTACGGATGCCCTGCTCAGCGAAGCCTTAACCGGCATCATTCATGCGGAAGCCCCCGGAAAGAACAATAGTCAGGCGGATCAGCGCATTTTGCTGGAGTATGTTTCCGCCAACCCCACCGGCCCCCTGCATATCGGCCATGGCCGCTGGGCGGCGCTGGGCGATTCGCTGGTCCGCATCCTGCGGCATAGCGGTGCGGTTGTCACACCAGAGTTTTACATCAACGATTTCGGCTTCCAGATGGAAAAACTTGCACTTTCCGTCTGGTGGCGCGCCGTGGAATTGCTAAAACAGGAAGGCGCCTTGCCGGGCGTTTCCCCGGATGCCGATTTGCTTGCCGGTCGGGAATTGCCCTACCCCGGTGAATTTGTCATTGAGCTTGCCCAAGCCTACCTGCAGGAAGCGGGACAACGCCAGGCCATGCTGGAAGACTGGGCTAGCGTTCAGGAAGCCGTACTACAAGGCGGCGAACCGTCCTCACTCCCCATCTGGTCGGAGCGCATCAAGCAGCGCATCATTGAGCTGGTCGCCCCTCGCATTCTGGCAGACCAGCGTCAGTTGTTGGAAGATATTCACGTCCACTTTGAGGTGTGGACTTCCGAGAAAAAAGCGCTGCATGAAAGCGGTGCGGTTGAAAGAACGCTGAAGCAGCTTGCCGACAATGGCTTCACCTATGAATCCGAAGGCGCGCTCTGGTTCAGATCCAGCGAATTCGGCGATGAAAAAGACCGTGTGCTCCGCAAAACCGACGGCAGCTATACCTACCTCACTGCCGATATCGCTTATCACGACGAAAAATTCTCCCGTGTGCGGGAAGATGGCACGCGCTACAACCGCATCATGAACATCTGGGGCGCGGATCACCACGGCTATATCCCCCGGATGCGCGGGGCCATTCAGGCATTGGGGCATGATCCCAACCAGTTTGAAGTAGTGCTGGGCCAATTGGTCAATTTGCTCGTGGATGGCGAACGCTCCCGGATGGGTAAGCGGCGCAAAATGCTAACCCTGCGGGATGTTGTGGATGAAGTCGGCGTAGACGCCACCCGCTTCTGGATGGTCAGCAAGTCCGCTGACAGCGCGCTGGATTTTGACGTGGATCTGGCCGCATCCGCCACCAGTGAAAACCCGGTTTTCTACGTACAGTATGCACATGCGCGTTGCTGCAGCATTTTCCGAAACGCGGTCGAGCCTTCCCCCAACGTGGATACTGGCGAAGTCACTCCCCCCTACCTGCAGGTCGAAGAATTAGATAAACTGGCCCGCTCCTTGACGCCATCGGCGCTTGCGCCCCTGTTTAACGCCTTGGAAAGCGACAAGGAAAAAGCCGTCCTAAAAACGCTTATTCTGCACCTGGATAGCTTTGAAGACACCGTTGCAGATGCCGCACGGCTGCGCGCCCCGCATTTTATCGCCCAATACGCGATGGATGTGGCCGCCAATTTCCACTCTTTCTATAACGTGTGCCGCATTCTGACGCCGGATCCTGAAGTCACCAAAGCCCGGTTGATGCTGATTCTTGCGCTCCGCAAGACGTTAGCCCAAGCGCTGGATTTGCTGGGCGTTTCCGCGCCGGAGCGGATGTAATTTCAAAAAGCAAAACCTTCAACCAGTAACCATTGCGTTACTGGTTTCGGCTTGTTTAAAGCCACCGCTTTAACTTGTGCATTTAGTCAATTTAACCCCTATCCAGAAAACCTGCTGAACGATTGAACGCCCCTGTCAAGCTTTTTAAATTGTCATAAATCACAATTTTATTTGACCTGCACAACGTTTTTCCGGAGCCAGGTTTCCAGATGTTTGCACTCAAAAGCATTTGAGTCAAACAAACCGTAAATAAAGGCCTCCTCTGCAGACGTTTGGTTGAGCCGATAGACATTCACTTTGAGGAAAACATGCGTCACGGCAAAGGCAATGCACTTATTGCCATCTATAAAGGGTTGATTTTGAGAAAGACTTTCCCTTAGTGCAGTGGCTTCATGGATAGCCGGTTAGCAGGCCTGAGCAGTTCATTTGAAAGCTGTGCTCTCCATTTTGACGACAGGATAGCTTCTTTCGATATCCTCTATAGAGCATCAAGGGGTAAGCAGAGGCTTCGCATTCTTCTCTAAATAGCGTGGTATAATCTGGCGTGGTTTGGTTTTCCGGTTCGTTGAATTTTTACACAGCCGGGGTGGGGATAATCATGAAAAAACACCTGCGAAGCATCGCGCTTCTGCTGCTGGTCTGCATGACCGGCAATCTACCAGGCTGGGCTCAGCACCCCATCAACTCCCAGGAATTTCCCCAAAAAATTCTCCATACCGGCACAAAACTTTTCTCGCCCAGCGTATCGCCCAATGCCGTGCAACTCGCAGAACAACTGGATCTGTTGCCGCTATTGCTGGAAATCGAGGCTACCGAGCAAAAACTAGAGGCGATGGATGAACACGACCCCGACAGTTTGACGGTGCGTGTGCAACTACTCAGTTTGAGAGACAAGGCTCGCACCATAATCCAAAAAGCCAACCTGGAAGTAGACTACATCCTGGCTTTGCTGGTAGAGGAGGAAAACGTCAACAGCGAGCTTTTGGATGCCTTTTTGGACAAGAATGATAAGGTCATTACCAGAGCCAATGCGCTTGGGTTTGGTATCAACAGCTTGCTGTGGCCGGTTTCCGCTGCGTTCAGTCTGGTTGACGACCTGCTGGTTTCCGGGATTGTTGGGATTCCAGCGGGCGTTGTTCCCATTATGACATCCGGGTACGCCTTGCTGCGGGTGCGTGGCGGTCATTACTCCGCACCGGCGGATCCCAACCTGTTGAGCAAACTGTTTGAACGTCCCGTCGCCCCGGAAATGGAATACCCAAAAAGCGTCTGGACTTTTCTGAATACCGTCCCTGCTGAAGGCTCCAACGGAAAAACACGGCTGGAGCATATTCTGGCTCACTGGATTATGGACAAGAATATTCCGGATTTTACCGACAAGCACGCCAAAAAGCAGATCGATATCATTACCGGCTCAATACAGCAAAAAAAAACACTGACACTGGCTATCTTGCGGCATCGTCAAGTCATGTTCGAGCAATTGGCCGGTGAAATTTCCAAAATGAATCGCTTACTGCTGGAACTAATGATGGTGTTGGAAGGGAGCAAGCACATCATGCCTGTCTCACTCCCACAGTGAAAAAAGAAATTTTGTTTCTCATTTTTTGAAAGCCAACGCAGTACGCCCAATCAATTGTCGATACGCCGCCACTTCTTCCTGGCGTTTTTCCTCAGACCAGCCCAATTCATCCGCCATCACCTGGGCAACGGCTTCCACTGCGCCAAGACCGGCATCACCATTCAGACCACAACACAAGCGGCGCAATAGCACATCCGCCACCGTGCGGGCCATTTCTGTACGAACGGCATAACGCACCTGCGCACGAAGATCGGCGCAGCCCTCTGTCAGTGGCGCTTTCAAAGAGGCCTCCTCTTTGCACAACGCCAGCACCGCCCGGTATCGCACACCATACAGACGAATCAGATGGGCCACCGCTTCCGCTGGAAGATCAACCGCCTGCATCGCCGTCTGCTCGTTGACATAGCGTTCCAGCTCCCCCATGCCCGCAGCGCCAGGCAACGGAAGGTTACCCGTCACACTCCGCCCCCAGGGACGACCATCGGGGCGGGTCAGCCGGTACCGACAAATTGCGGCATCCACCGTCTGTTCCGCAAGCCGTCGATACGTAGTCAACTTGCCTCCAATCAGGGAGAGCAGCCGCGGAAAGCCGTCTGACGCATGATCCCGAACGAGGTGTTTTCGGGTAATCTTCCCGGCCTTTTGGCGCGGCGCATGAGGCAGCGGGCGAATGCCGGAGTAGGTATACAGCACATCGTCGGGCGTCAATCGGGCATCCGGCAGAATAGCGTTGGTTTCCGCAAGCAGGTAAGCCACTTCGTCCATCGTCGCGCTCACGTGATCCGGGTTGCCATCAAAATGCAGATCCGTTGTGCCAATCAGATAATAATCTTGACGCCATGGGATGATAAAAAACGGACGCCCGTCCGATTGCGCCTCCGCATACAGCGCTGTCGCCGGAGCCCCCGGAAATCGCCGCACCACAATATGACTGCCCTTTGTACCGCCAATCAGCGGCTGCTCGTTCGGCGCAACCGCCATGCGGCGATCCGTCCGGCGGAGCAAGTCATCCACCCAGGGGCCAGCGGCGTTAATGAGCACCTGAGCAGTAGCAACCCCCTCCCGCCCGGTCAAGCGATCCCGAAACGCGACGCAAGGCAAGCCATTTTCCGCCAAACGAATGGCCGTCACTTCCGTATGATTCCGCAACTCCGCATGCCCTGTTTCCAAAGCGGAAAGCGCATTCTCCACACAAAGCCGCTCCGGAAAATTCGCCTGAGCGTCAAAATACACCGCTCCGCCCAGCAGTCGCGCCGCATTGACGGAAGGATAGCGCTCCAAAAAGGCCTTTCTCCCCAAAAGGCGATGATCCGGCATCCGCTTACCCCAGGCGAATGCGTCATACAGTCGCAACCCTATCATCACCAAAAACGGCGGGTTTTTCGCGCCTTGATAAAGCGGAATCACCATTTCCAACGGCTGCACCAGATGCGGCGCATTCCGAAGCAAGCGTTCCCGCTCTCGCAGGGACTCGTAAACCAGATCAAACTCCAGATGCGCAAGATAGCGAAGCCCCCCATGAATCAGGCGGCTGGAATGCGCCGATGTCCCCGCACCAAAATCGTTCTTTTCCAGCAGAAGCACCCGCATGCCCCGCAAGGCCGCATCCCGCGCGACACCTGTTCCGTTGATGCCCCCGCCAATCACAATCAGATCGTATGGATCACCCTGAGGCATGCAAACCCTGTCCCAACTACCCACTAAGTTCACGTGGTTCTTTTATTGTAAGGGACTCATGCGGTAAATGGATAACACCTTCAAGGAGGCCCCTGCAAAACGGGGAACGACCCTGTTTTAAATTGTAAGCACCCTGATGAAATTCAGGGCGCTGTTATGTTTTGTCCCCAAGCTGGAGCTGACTGAAAGCTCTCATGACAAATAATGCGTATTGGGGCTTCCTGTCTGCATACTGCTTCAATAGTGCAGTCAATTGCTCCCGAGCTTCACGATTATCGGGGGCTCCAAGCGCGGGAAGAAGGCGCTGAAACAAAAGCCCCGCAGAAAGTCGATTGTCATCATCACCTCCCCGAATCCCTTTGAGGAGCCGTTCTACCACTTCAGTCCGTAATAGATTGCGATAATTATCCAGAGCGCCTTGCGCACCAGATACTTGCCTTGCAACCATAATGTTCAGCGCCTGCAGGAAGGAATGCAGTTCTACTATCCGTTTTACCGAGTCCAATCGCGAGAATTTTTGTTCAAATCGTTGCAAGCCTTGGGCATCTTGAGGAAGACCCAGCTGCTGTAAATCCGCCAGTGTACCTGTTAACGCAGTGCGAATAATATTCCTGCTAGCTTGTCGTCCCAAATAAAAACGATTGTTTTTATCATACATTCGGTCTGCCTGCATCGGCGGCATCATATCCCCCGGCACGGCTTCCGCAAATTGTTGGGCGAGTGTTTGCCCCGTGTTTCCCATTTGTTTTCCTAAACTTTTTGCAGCACCCGGCACTCCGCGCTCAACCATAGATAACAGGGTTTCCATCAAGGGAGCTTGCACACGTTGAAATTTATCTTCGTCAAATGTCATCGGTTGTCCGAACATCTCTGGCTTACCATCCCAGAGTTTCACCAGAACAGGGATCGATTTTGAAGTACCGTACCGCTGCAGGAAGCTCCAGGCGTTTTGCCGCTTATAAAAATCTGCCTTGTTGTCTTGTATTACCCTAAGCGCCGCCTTTTCAAATGTTCCAGATAACGCTTGAATGACTTCTTCCGCCTGTTGCATTTCCTGCAACGTTCTGACGCCGGAAGTATTATTCCGAAATTGAGAGAGGGCGTTATAAATTTCAAGAATCTCACTGTCCTCCCGGGTCTTTGTGGTCCGCTCAGCCAAAACTCTTAACAGTGCAGCGGAGCCATACCGCCCAGCTGCAAAAATGGCGTTCAAGTCCCCTTGCTGAACCCTTGGCATAAGGGTTGCATCCACCAAACGATCCAGGCCAGCATGATAGGCATTCCGAGCGTCTCGACTGGAACTCTGCCCCAAGTATAACCTCTCAGCCATTCTAACCATTATTGGGAGCAAATGGTCCTCCCAATTAAAGGTTAATTGCCCCTCTCCAGTAGCTGACCGTCTTGGTAAACTGAGTAGCTCCTGCCTGAGTAACCTGTCATTAGGCGCTGCGGCCCTTACTGCTTCGATGATGTCATCAAGCTCTGAACGACTGATGGCCAAACTACTTCCTGACTGCCCACTCTGACCAAAACGAAGCTTCACCCTATCCTGCGCTGGAAACCATACCGCCTTCTGAGGCAGTGGCTTACCACCATAGATGGTTTTAGTGCTATTTGCATGTAAAAACGTTTCCCCTGTAAAAGACGACAAACGCATAAATAGCCTCCCTCCTACTCAATCCTGTATGAACATGCCTAAAAATCCCATGATTTTCAAGAAAGATTTCGGCAAGCGAAACGCGGCGGAAAAATTTAGTACAATGGAGAAAAAGGCTGTGAGTGAGGAGGTTGTTGGTGAACGCCGGAAAGTTGATGAACGGGGTTAGTCAAACGCGGGGCAAAACGCTGCTTGCGGATCGGT
>DATNQC010000171.1:0-6891 GCA_036702885.1 Oculatellaceae cyanobacterium
TTTGTTTCAGAGGTCATGGACTGCCATCCTTAATTAAGGAATGTACCCTTCCAGTTCGTCGCGCAAAAACTGGGGCAGGTTATCTCCGGCTAAAACGTTCCGGATTTCGGCTTCACCGCCAAGATGGTAAAGCGTGCAAACGGCGGCTTTAGCCACATCGTCATCCGCATCAAAAATACAGGCCCGCACTGCTTCCAGGCAGTCGCCATCTCCCAGTGTGCTGAGCGCCTCCAAAGCCGCCAGGCGAATGGAGGGCGCTTCATCCTGCAGCGCTTTCAGCAGGCTGTCCGATACCTTGCGGTTGGGTTGTCCGATGCGTCCGATGGCTTCAATAATCTGTTCTTTCAGGAAGTTGAATTTGTCCCGGATGCCACGTTTGGCTTCCAGCAAATCGATCAACGGTTCAAGGGCGCGGATGTCGCCCAGCATGCCAAGCGCTTTTGCTACAGATTCTTTCAGATAGACGGATTTTTCCCGCTCGTCAGACAGAATATTAATCAGCGGCGTCACGGCATATTCATCGCCTAAGCGGCCCAGGCTTTCGGCAGCCGCCAAACGGAGTCGGTAATTTTCCGTCCGGTCGTTCAAAACGCTCATTAAGGAGATGATGGCGCGCTCATCGCCCAATTTGCCAAGGGCGGTTGCGGCGGCGCAGCGCAAGCGCAGGCTTTCGTCGCTTTTGGCAAAATCTGGGGCGGGTGGATTTTCATACATGGCAATATGCGTTGCCAGCAAGGCGTCAATCAGGAGCGGAACGGCCTCTGTGTTCCGGATGCGACTGAGCACCCCGATGGCATGAATGACCAGCTTGGGGTTTGTTTCCGTTCGGACCATATCCAACAGGCTGTGAAGCGAGGTGTCATCCGGCTCTCGAACGAGATAATCCCCTAATTGCGAGATTGCACGCAGCCGAACCTCCTCAGGATTGTTGCCCTGGGACCGGATAATACTTAAAAGCTCATTCAGGCTCTCCGACACAGCTTTCATTCTAGCCCAAGGGCGGCCCTTTTCCTAGATTTGACAGCCCATTTCATGAGAAATCCTTCATAGTGCCTGACAACTGAAAGTATAAAACCGTTCTCACGATGCTGGAACTTTAAATTGTAGCAAAAACGATCCGGCGATGAAGGAAGAAAAGTTGGGAGAGGCAGACCAGTTGTTTAAATCGTGAATAAAATATGAAAGATAAAAATACTAATGTGAAGTATTGTAAACCCTGGATATGCGCATGGCTATTACTAAAAACCAACTTGCTATGCAATTGAGTTTAATTTTTGTAAAATCATTCTTGCACAATGTTTATAATGCTTACAACGTGGATAGCAATACAGTTTTGTGGGACGGGTAGAGGAGTTAGCGTGAGTATCAGTGATCCTTTTGACGCAGAGAGTATTGTCGTAGGGACTTTTAAGCGTTGGAGCGCTTCTGCTGTGGAGTGTTACGCGCGCAAGGCGAACTGCGATGGTTGTTATTATCAGCATTTCTTTTCCAGTAGGCCCTATAGTTGCAAAATGAACCTTGCGGTTGAGCAGCTGCTTGAAACGATTGGAGAGCCAAATCCCAGTCTGGTGAGTAAATTTTCCTAAATCGTTTGTTGGGCGTGAGGTCAAACATATAACAGAATTAGCGGTGTTGATGCGTCCTGCTTGCGCTTGCGGTTTGAGCAGGGCTGCGGCAATATAACGGCATGCCATAAACCGGAGAAAATCCATGCCGAACAATATGCCGATCATGCCGCTGATTTTTCTGTTGCTGATACTGTTGCCAATCAAACTGACTGGAAACCAGCTGAAAGGCTTGGCATTTGTGCTTTGGTTTGCTGGAGGTCTAATGCTGGTCTTTCGTGGCGGCGCTTTTATGTTGCAGGAATTTGAGCAGGCAGGCGTTGGGCTTCTATCGCTTGCAGTTTTGCTGGCGCTGGCGATTGGATACGCCAAAGGGCGTTTTGTGCTCTCTAAAACCTCCCGGCGCAATATCGAGCGCTTGCAAGCGCTTTCAGCGCCGCAACGGCCAATCGCGGTTTATAGCGTCCGCAGTTGGGTGATTATTGCCCTGATGGTTTCAGTCAGTATTGCATTGAATGTGATGGCGGTTCCGCTGTTATGGCGGGGTGCGATTAACCTGGCGATCGGTGCTTCTCTGTTGGCGAGCAGCCTGGCATATTTGGGTGCGCCCCTAAAGGCAGGGCGGGAAAACGCCTAGTGCGCTTTCAAAAAAGCACTTAGGGACGCTTCATCAAAGCCTTGATAGAGCTGGGTGGCCTGGTTTATGATGACAGGCCGCTTGATTAAATTGGGATCCTGCTGCATGAGCTGGACGGCAGTCTTTTTATCCGGCAAGTTTTTTCCCAGGCCCTTTTCCTTATAAATTGCGCTACGGCTGTTCAGGCAGTTTTTAACGCCATTGGCGTCAATCAGGCGTTCCAATATTTCTTTGGCAGGGGGTTGGGTTTCGATGGGAAATTCGTCAAATGCAATCCCTTGTTCCTGCAAAAAGGCTTTGGCTTTTTTACAGGTGATGCAAGATGCTTTGCCATAAAATTTCAGCGAACTCATGGGAACTGGCTCCTTTTAGTTCAAAGTTTTGCCATATGCGCCAAGCGCCCAACATGATGATAATGACAGACGGCCAGTGCCAGGCCATCCGCAGCATCATCCGGCGTCGGCTTTTTGTCGAGCGATAAAAGGTCAATCAAGGTGTTCTGGATTTCCGCCTTTTGAGACTTCCCGTAACCGGTAATGGCCTGTTTCACCTGCATGGGGGTGTATTCAAACACGGGAAGCCCAAATTGCGAAATGACCATTAGGATCACACCCCGCGCCTGCGCGACAGGCACAAGCGTTGTGGCATTGCGGAAATAAAACAGGCGCTCGAGGGAGATGCAATCCGGCTGCAATTGATGGAGGAGTTTGGTCATGTCCTCGTGAATTTCTTGCAGCCGAGCGCCATCCGGCTTATCTTTGGAGGTGGCGATAATGCCCCATTGGCAGGCTCCGTAGCAGTGCGTTGCGTCCGGGGTGATTTCAATGAGCCCGAAGCCTACTCGCCCAAGGCCGGGGTCAATGCCGAGAATTCTCATGAGTACTATTATACGGATCAGCCAAAGTCTGAACGCGGTCAATCCGGAACGCAAAGCCCCGGAACGACGGTGGCCAGACCTCTTGCTCAAAAAGCGCTGGATGGCGTTGTTGGGGGCGTTGCTGGCTTTATCCGCACCTGGGTTTGGATGCTGGATCTTGGCCTGGTTGGCCTTGATTCCGGCCTTGCTGTGGGTTAATCGTCAGCAGTCCTGGCGGCAGGTGTTTGGCGGTGGGTTCTGGCTGGGGGCTGTGTTTCAGGGCTTGTATTGCATCTGGTTTTTTGACCTGCATCCGTTGACCTGGCTGGGCTTTACGGAATGGGGCAGCCGCTTGACGACACTGGCTGGATGGTTGCTGATTACTACAGAAGGCGGGATGCTGACGGGGCTCATTTTGACGGCCTATCTGCGGGTGCGTCATCCTGTTTGTCGGTGTATTTTGTTTCCTTTGTTGTGGGTTGGCGGTTTTTGGCTGCTACAGGCTACGCCGATGGCCTTGCCCTGGGCTTTATTAGAATATACGCAAGTGGATTTGCCGGTGATGCGTGAGGTGGCCGGCTGGATTGGCACCAGTGGTCTGGTGATCCTGTTAACCTTGCATGCTGCCCTTTGGGTCGAGCTATGGTCGGGTGGTCGATATCGAAAAGCAATTGTCGGCCCCCTGCTTTTACCGGGCTTGATCTGGCTTGCCGGGCTGGTGTTTGACGAACGGGATGAAAAGCCGTTTCCTCTCCCGGTTTCGGCGATTCAGGCCAATCTGCCGATAGAGCTTATCCGGAGCGCACGCATGACAGAGACCGTGGCGGAGTCGGCGTATCTGGACCCAGTGAAGGAGGCGAACCTGCCAGTAGGAACCCTGGTAGTTTATCCGGAAGAAGGCGTAGTGCCGGACGTTGTGTATCAATCCAGGCCCTTTGAAAATAGCATGATGCTGAAGCTGTGGCAGCTTGCAACGCTCAAGCGTCTATACGTGCTGGTTGGGGTGACGTGTCGGGATGAATGGGGGCATCTTTATAACGGCATGGCCTTGCTTTCTCCGGAAAGCAAAGTTGTCCAGTTTTATCACAAGCGAAAACTGGTCCCCTTTGGGGAATTTACCCCCTATGGGTTGGGTGACTTTGTGGAAGAACTGTTGGGCCATTGGCGGGTCGCCTATAGTGCGCCGTTTTCCGGTGGGCATGGTGCGCCGCTATTGAAGATCAATAATATTCCGGCGGGAGTGCTGATTTGCTTTGAATTGATTGATGCCTCTCCTGTTTCAGGAGGCTTTGCCGGAGAATATCGCAGGAAAGGAGCTGAAATCCTCCTGAATGCCAGCAATTTAGGTTGGTTTCACCAGAATCCGTTTATGGAAGCCCAGTTTTTAGCCATCGCACGGATGCGGGCTGCCGAGAATCGGTTACCAATGGTTGTTTCCAGCAATACGGGGATTTCTGCCCTGATTGCATCGAATGGGACAGTGCTGGCAAGAACGCAGCCCTTCTCAAAACAGGCTTCGGGAACTCAGATTATTTTTCATCCTTGAAATATCGCGTATATTTAGAGTAAGTGGGTTTTGGCCGACGGTTTGATGGGTGTTTTGTAATGCTGATTTCGTGTGTGGATTTTCTCAATTTCATTTAAATGAGGCAGGTATTATGGGAGAACGAGTGGCATACTGGGAACGGTGTTATAGAATCTTCATTTTTCAACTGGACAGTTTTTCATGTCTGCGCAGGTCCCCAAGCTGATTGCAGTGGGCTTTTTAAAGCCTCAATTCGACTCTTCGCTGGATGCGTTGGAGTCGTTGTTGGCTTTTGGCTTTTTAAGCCAATTGGGACGCATGATGGAAGTCCAAACCTGCGATTTGACCTTATCCGGGAATAAGTGGATGCAGGGGAGCCGCTTGAATGCCCAGGAGTTTATGGAGCGGCTGCAAAAAACAGCGCAGGCAAATCGGGTCCAGTATGTTTGGACGGGGCAATTGTCCTATTCGCTGGAGTCTGGAGATAGTCAGGCGGTTATCAAAGCGACCTACTGGCTTTATGATGCGGAAAAGAATCAATTGGCACTGAACGACTCATTCATTTTGCCCCGCCGGGATGCGACGGAACCAAAACTCCCACCGGTTGCGCTGGATGACTTCAATCTGCTGATTAATCAAGCGGCGGCTCAATGCAGACATGCCATGCTGGGAGGGGATTGCGAGCCGTTCCCGGTTGGTGATTTGAGTTGTTCCTTGCTGGCATTGCATTGGGCAATGAGAGCCTCTCATGCGCTTCGTCACGAAGAGAAAATTTCCTTCTATGAAAAGGCTATTCAGGAAGATGCCCAGATGGAAGTGGTGCATGTCCAATTGGCACGCCTCTATAAGAATGAACAGGCTTATGAAAAAAGCGTGCTTTGCTACCGAGAGGCCCTGAAATACGCCCAATGCAGCATGCGAAATCGAGCCATGTACGCGACAGAAGCAGGTATTGCCTGCGCTTTGCTGGGGCGGACGGAGCTTGCAATGCAGTGGTGGCTGAAAGCCATTGACTACGATCCCACCTTCCTGAATCCGTACTTCAATTTAGCCAATAGTTACGAAGATCAAAACAATCTATTGGAGGCGGAGAAGTATTTCCTTCAGGCACAAAAGCTCGCTCCGGACGATTTTAGAACCTATCTGAACTTGGCTCGCCTCTATTCCAAGCTGGGCGCCTGGGAAAAAGCATTGGAGCAATACCGCCGACAACTGGAAACGGAAGAGGATGATCCTTGGTGTCACAGTGATGTGGCCACTTGTTACCTGAACTTGGGGGATACGCAGCGCGCCATGGCGCATCTGCGAAAAACGGTCAGTCTGGACCCGGATGGGGAAGCGGGTCAGTACGCCCAGTTGATTCTCAATGGCATGAGTTTGAATTAACGCATCTGATTCCGGGTGTTCAAATTTCCGCTTGAGGTTCTTTCTTTTTGATGGACCATGATACGGATGCAAACCCATGCACAAAATTTTTTTGAGTGGTTTTATAAGGGCAAGTGCGCCTTTTAATCCAACCCAGGAGATTTGATTGATGAATCCTACCATGACGCAATTTCCGTCTGGGCCGATGCCGCCAACTATGAATATGGCCCCATCAGCTGCCCCTCCGGTTGCGAGCGCTCCAGCGATGCCGACTGGACAAGAGCCTATGGCTGGTCTCCCTGCGGATGTGTTTACTCCGTCCGCTTCCGTGCAAGCATCTCCTATGCAGCAGGCGGCTCCTGCAGGCATGGGGCCGGATGCTTTTGGACTGCCGGGAGGTATGCCGGAACAAGCTATGGAGGTTCCTCCAGGTGCGATGGGTACCCCCGGGCAGGGGCCATTGGGAGCGCCGTCCGGGTTGGTGGAAGTTCAGAACCCGGCTGGCGGTGCGCCGATGGTGTTAGAGAGCGCCCCGCAGGCGCTTCCCGGTGGCGGTGCTTCGGGTGGTAGCTTATTCTCTCCAATGCGTCTGCTGACATTAGCGTTGTTGGCTGGTGGCGGGGTCTTCCTCTATAAGAGACTTGCCAATAAGGCAAAAGATGTTGCCCAAAATGCCTTTGAGAAGCTGCATGCCTCGCAGGATGAATTGATTGGCAAGGTCAAAGACGCGATTGGCAACCCGTCCGAACTCGAAACGTTGAAAGTCAAAACGCTGGAAGACGTTCAACAGGCAATTTCGGAACACACTTCCGCGATCCAGGGAATTCGCGAGAATGAAACCGTAGCGGAACGTCTGGTTCAAAAAACGCAAGCGCTCTTTGATCATGCCGAAGGCTTGAAAGCTGCCGATGAACTTGATGACAAGGTTGTTAATGGCTTTAAG
>DATNQC010000177.1:0-5897 GCA_036702885.1 Oculatellaceae cyanobacterium
CCTGTCGCACCATCCAGCGCAGGAACATGTTGAAGCGCTTGCAAGCACCGCCCTTCTCCGGATGGGCAAAAAGGAACTTCAGGCCGTAACTGTTTGGCGGGTTTTCACCCAGGAGCATGTCTATGAAGTTGGCAATGCCGGATTTGAGATCTCCTGGCTTTCGCATGGCGGCTCCAAACATGTTTTCCAGACTGCCAAACTCCCGATAAGCCCATTGCAAACGGTGCCACAGGTACGCCACATCCGGTCCCTTGTTAAAGCGATAGACAAAATGCTTGAACAACTTGGCGTCCCGGCGGGCATCAAAGTTTTCCAGGAAGCCCACGGGGTCGTTGTTCGTTAGCCGGAACAGGTTCGTGACGGTTTCAATGATCAGATCCCGTCGTCCATAGCTGAACAAAGCGGTTATAAAAGCTGTCAGTTCGCAAGCCTTGGGGTCATCCGCAAACCGGTGGGGAATCTGGATGGGATCGTTCAGGATGTAGCCAGGCACCTTATACTGTTTGACCAGCGCATCCAGGGCGAGAGCCAGGTGAAGCCAGTCTCTCCGTTTTGAAGAGGACGCTTTAGCAGGGCTTTTACGCATGGTTTTCAGGCGAGTCATTGCATAAAGGCTCGGTAAGACAATAAACCGTCACCTTGCCAGAGAAGGTGCTGGCTGCTTGATATGTTGGCAGGCTTAAGCAAACACGACTTCCCGGGCTTCCAGCATATTGACGCCGCGTTGCGCCGGATTGTCCATCCCTAGCCATGCTAGCGTAGTTTTTCCGATATCCGCAAAGGATTTCCGGATGCCGAGGTTCTTGCCGAGCAGCTTCTTGTTGTACATCAGGATAGGAACATACTCCCGCGTGTGATCAGAACCCGGCGCCGTGGGATCGCAACCGTGATCGCCAGAGATCATTAACAGATCATCTTCCGTCATCAAGTCGAGCAAACGTCCCAGTCCTGCGTCAAATTGTTCCAATGCGCGGGCATAGCCGTTCACATCCCGACGGTGGCCATATTGGCTGTCTGTTTCCACAAGGTTGACGAAGATAAACTGCCGATCCGAACGGGAATAGGCATCCAACGGCTTCTTTTCTAGGCTCAAGGCGTTGAGATCCATACTGCCACCGGCAATTTTTTCGAGGGCCTCAATGCCTTCCGCATTGCTGCCCGTATGGATGGAATGCGTCAGTCCGGAGAAGCAGAAGATATCCTCAATCTTCCCAACGCCCAGTACAATGCCGCCGGCCTCCTTGACACGATTCAGTGCGGTGGTTTCAGGGGGGAGGATGGCGTAGTCTCGCCGATCTTTACCGATGCGCCGGAAGGTTTCCGGGGACTGTCCTTCAAAGGGCCGCGCAATCACGCGGGAAACCTTGTGTGGTCCATCCAGAATTTCTCGTGCTTTTTCGCACCAAAAGTAGAGTGTCTGCAAGTCCACCTTGCTTTCCGGTCCCACATGGGCTGCAATCTGGAAAACGCTGTCTGCGCTGGTGTAGACGATGGGGTAACCGGTTTCCAGGTGCTCCATGCCCAGCTCTTTGAGAATTTCCGTGCCGGAAGCGGGCTTGTTACCCAAAATGCCTTTCACGCCCGTTTCCTGCATAAACCGTTCGATGATTTCGGGCGGGAAGCCATTGGGATACGTGGGGAAGGGGACATCCAGATAAATGCCGGACATTTCCCAGTGGCCGGTGGTGGTGTCTTTGCCGCGAGAGGCTTCCGACATTTTGCCGTAAGAAGCCAGCGGCTTTTCCTGCGGACGAACGCGGGTTAGCGGCAGAATGTTGCCAAGCCCCAAGCGTTCCAGATTCGGCAGGGACAGGCTATCGGCAGCGCGGTCAATGTTGCCCATCGTATTGCAGGTCAGGCTATCGCCATATTCTGGAGCATCCGGTAATGCGCCGACGCCCCAGGCATCCACGACCACCACAAAAACGCGTTTTTGAGACATGGTTGTTCTCCTTTATATAGGGACCTTCGGCGGTTCCGGCGTAAACTGAACGCTCCTGAGTCCGGGAATTGTATTTGGCGATTCGTATGCCGCCTTGTACAATAGGCAAAGCTGATGCATTATCCCATCAGGACTGGCTTGCCGCCCCTATGTGGGTTCATGCTGTGAACCTTGTGAGATTGGGTTCGACTTACCGGGTGCAAGCAGTTCTACGATAATAAACGCAATTCGCATCTATTATATAGAGAGAGCCTGTGAAACTCATGGTAACCCAATCATCTCGTCTCACCAAACTGTTCTCTGCGTCGATGCTGATGGTGTTCTTGACGGCTTTTATGAATCCGGCTTCGGCAATCATTAAAATGGACAATCAAAGCATTGATGCGGCGATTGTATACGGCATTAAAAACCAAAAGGCTAGCCTTTCAACGCTCTTAGGTCCAAACTGGATTGAAAATGAGGATGGGGCGCTTTTGAACATTTATACCCCCTTCATGGTGTTGGCCACCAAGGCTGCCAGAGGTGGTTTCCCCAGTAATCCCACCAAATCGGATCTCAAAGCCGCCCGCAAGAAATACGGTAAGTATGTGGCGTTTTATTCCGATCCCCAAAATCGTCTGGAAGTGAAGTTCGCCGTGAGCTTTTACGGAAACTCTCCCACTTTTGCCAAGTCCTATGAGGCCCGGATTGAGGGCTTTGGTCGAGGCAAGGACTATAAGCTGAAGCCGGTCAAGCGGTATCTGGATCAAATTGCGGATCCGGTGAAAAATGGATTAACCGGTGGGCAGTATGAGGCGGTGAACTCCTATTACTTCCATTTTAATGACATTGCCAATATGGAAGAGTTCAAGCTCATCATGGAAAGCCCGAATGGGCCGCCGATTAGCTTCCGAATCCGCACCGAACAGTTATATTAATTATGAGGACTTGCCTACCATCACCGGACCGCCCGCGGAGCCGGAAACGCGCATCATGGAGTCAATGCAGCGGCGAGCCTTGACGGCAATCTCGTCCGGGATGGTGATTTCCGTATTTTCACCCAGAAGGGACTTATAAATGTTCTCCAGACGGGTCAGCTTCATGTTGGGGCATACGGCGGACGCCCGGGTTGGGGTATAGAACGTTTTCTCCGGACAATCCTGGGAAAGACGCTGGCTGACGCCATCTTCGGTGCAGACGATGAATGTTTTGGCCTTGCTTTCCTTGGCGGCTTTCACAATGGCCGTGGTGCTGCCGATGAAGTCGGCCATGGCTTTGATAGGCTCGTCACATTCCGGGTGCACCAGGATCATGGCGTCCGGATGCTCTTTTTTGAGCTTCACCACGTCATCCGGGTTCATCCGCAGGTGGGTGGGGCAGAAGCCTTCCCAACAGATTAGCTTTAGATCCTGCAGCCGGGATTGTACATAGCCGCCCAAATGCGTGTCGGGGACGAACAGAATTTCTTTTACGCCGCATTCTTCCGCCGCAAAGCGGACCACTTCAACAGCATTGGCGCTGGTACAGCAATAATCCGCCTCCGCCTTCACTTCGGCTGAGGTGTTGACATAGGCCACGACTGGCAGTCCTGGGTGTTTCGCCTTGAATTGGCGTAGTTCATCGCGCGTGATCATGTCCGCCATCGGACAGCCTGCATTGGGGTTGGCGAGATAGACGGTTTTATCCGGTGAGAGTAGTTTGGCGGTTTCCGCCATGAAGTGAACGCCACAGAACACAATGACATCGGCTTTGGTTGAGGCGGCCAATTGGCTCAGCCCGAGGGAATCACCATGATAATCCGCCACATCCTGCACCTCCAGGCGCTCATACAAGTGAGCCAAGATGATTGCGTTGCGCTCCTGCTTCAATTTTTTGATGTCTTTGATCAGTTGTTGCTTGCGTTCCGCTGGGGATAAAAGGGTCGTTTGCATAATCCGAGTTCGGCGTATCGCCGTTTTTGTTGACTGGCGCGGTACAGAATCAGTTGGGCCGGAAATGCGTTAACCGGTTTTGTACCGTCCTTGCAGTGTATCCCAGACGTTCCGCCTTGTAAAATGTTCGCCGAAACTCAGGCCAGTTGGAGCTTTTTGGCGGTGGATTAGCGAGTATGCCCCGCCATGCATGGGGATACGGATGTGTAAGTTTATTCTTATTTTTATTATTTTTTGAATTTATTCTTGATTAAAGATCGTCAAAAACGCTCCTCCATCTGGATAAGTTTGAAAGAAAAAACTGTAAAAAAGGAGTAGGACCGACTTCCCTCTTTGTCAGGGTGATGACAGCCAGATGCCAGGAATAGCAAGGCTTTTTAATTCTTAAAGAAGATGATGCCCTCTTACCTGAACGGGTTATAAAATCGAAAGAGCCAGTCTCAATCTCCAAAAAACTTGTTGCAAAACCGAGAAGCATTGGTATAATCTAGCTAGTTCGATTCGGAAAGGAGGTGTTCATCGTGAATAAAGAAGAACTCGTACAAGAGGTTGCAAAGAAAACCAAGTCTTCTCAGAAACAAGTTGCTGAGATCCTCTCTTACACCATTGCAACAATTGAAAAAACCGTTGCAAAAGGCAAGAAAGTGACTCTGGTTGGCTTCGGCACTTTCGAGCCCCGCAAACGCGCAGCTCGCACGGGCCGCAACCCTCAAACCGGTAAAGAGCTCAAAATCCCGGCAAAGGTTGTTCCGGCCTTTTCCGCAGGGAAAAAATTCAAAGAGCTCGTTGCTAAAAAGTAGTGCAGGTTTAAAAAATCTGACTGGACACCCAAGGCGACCGTCTTGGGTGTTCCTGTTTTTAGGGTTAGTATGCGTATTAGCAAACAGGAGCTCATTTTGTTTTTGCTAAAATGTTGGCGCATCAAAAAGGCATGAGCCGCAAGCTCCCAGAGTGAAGTAGAGAGGAATTCAGGACGATGTCCACCGCAACCGAAACCAAAACCGGCGGCGCAACCCGCACCGAAAAAGATTCGTTGGGCTACAAGGAAGTTCCCGCCGATGTGTACTACGGCATTCAAACGCTGCGCGGCAAGGAAAACTTTCCGATTTCGGGCCTGACTGTGGCGCAGATGATTCCTGAACAGATTCGCGCCTTTGGCTGGGTTAAAAAAGCAACGGCCAAAACCAACATGGAATTGGGGCTTCTGGACAAGCTGGACCCGGCGAACAACAAGGCCATTGGTGAAGCCCTGATGCAGGCTGCGGATGAAATGATTGCCGGGAAATTCAATGACCAGTTTGTGGTGGATGTTTATCAAGGGGGGACCGGCACCTCCAACCACATGAATGCCAATGAGGTGTTGGCAAATCGAGCCACAGAACTTTTAGGTGGCAAATTGGGTGAATACAAAGTTCACCCGAACGATCACGCCAACTACGGCCAGTCCACCAATGACGTCACCCCGACGGTTATGCGGTTGACTTTCCTCTCCATGCACGGGCCGCTTATGCAATCGCTCAAAAAGTTTGAGCTTTCCCTGCGTCGTAAAAGCGAGGAATTCAAGGATGTGCTGATTCCGGGGCGGACGCACATGCAGGATGCTGTTCCGCTTACGCTGGGACAGCAGTTTGGTGCATATGCCAACGCTATTGAGGACGCAGCTGCTAATGTGGAATTTGCCAGCAAAAAGCTGTTTTACATTGGTCTTGGTGCTTCCGCGTTGGGGACCGGCCTGAACACCCATGCCAAGTACCGCGAGCTGGTGACCAAGAACCTGTCGGAAATTTCGGGGTTCTCTCTGCAAATGGCGCGGGATTACTTCCAGGCAACCAGCAGCTTTGGCCTGTTTGGCGATTATTCTGCCGCACTGCGCAGCATTGCGCTGGAACTGGAAAAAATCGCACACGATATCAAGTTGTATTCCATGGGCCCTCGCACGGGCTTGGCGGAAATCAGCATTGCCGATTGGCAGCCGGGTTCTTCCATCATGCCGGGTAAAGTCAATCCCATTTATCCGGAATTGATGGATCAACTCTCTTATATCG
>DATNQC010000188.1:0-4050 GCA_036702885.1 Oculatellaceae cyanobacterium
GCTGTATTATCATCTGGGGGCCTGATTCCGGGAACCCGCATGGACATGCAGCCATTACCATTGGAAACGGCCGGGAAATCAGTGACCATGAACAGAGCTTGGTAATTAAACAGAATTCCTGGTTCCGGGTGTTTATTCCCAAGGGGTAGATGCATCGCATTTTGGGCTCATCCGCGCTAAGATCAAAATTAACAACTGATTTTGAGGATGAGGTAAAGCACCATGACGATCCCCGAGCATTATCGGACAGTTTTTCGCATCTATCTTCGTTTTGCGGTCATTATGCTGTTTATGGGCTTGCTGACCGGCATCCTGTTCCAGGAATCCGCGAAAAAAACGCCGTATTCCGATATTCTGCCTGCCGGGGTTCGTCTGGAAACGGTGTTGTACCTCGCTTTGCTGCATGGGCATGCCTTCCTCATCGGTGTAGTGATTCCGCTGGTGACCACCTGGATGCTATATCTGGGCTTGGCGCTTGGATATGCGCCGGTAGGCCGCAGACCGCTTGTCATCGGTAGCTGGCTTTACCTGCCGGCATCCGTTGTGGTGATTGCCTTGATGATATACAAGGGCTACCATTTCCAATTGGGTGTGCGGAACAACAATCTGGACTTTCGTGCTTTGCACGAAAGCCTGTTTTTCGGCAACCATGCGTTACGTGCAGCGGTATACGGCCTAACCCACACCTCGATGGCGGTCGGGCTTGGCACCATTGCCGTCAGTTTCTGGCGCAGTATCAAGAAAGACTAGCCATCCACTACTGGTTGGATGCCGTGTAGCCGACGTTGCGGTGCTCCACTTGGGCAGCCTTGACTTCCTGAATGGCCTCATTGATATGAGCAATGGCCCTAGAACGGTGTCCGCCTTTATCTGGCGTCACTTTCGCCAATTGAATACGGGATGTTTCCAAGGCTTGCTGGGCAGCGTGCAGATAAGGCTGGTTGTCGTTCAGAAATCCCGCGCCTGCGCCAAATAAAAGCAAAAAGAGCACCATAAAGAACCAGACTTTCGTCACAGTCATTGTTCCATCCCCCTCGATAGCTCCGGTGAGCCGTTCAAATGGCTCAATTGATTCGGACCTCATGTTATTTTGCAAGATCCGGTATGGCGCCGCTACCCCCAACCCGGCAGTCTTGATCTGCCCGCTGCGGGGTAATTGCCCCTGAGCTTAACCTCGGCTTTTAGCGGAACTGATGGGGCGTTCTATTTGCCAATAAAGTGCGCAGCCGCACCGACGCCTGCGCCAATGGCGGCACCTGGCAGTGTTCCCAGCCCACCGGTGACCACACTGGCGCCGATACCTGCCATTGCGCCTTTGGACATGCTTTTGATCAAGGGGCGTCGGTCCATCGTCTTGCTGTCATCCAAAACGGCCCAGCCTGCGCCAACACCGGCCCCGACCAGCCCACCGGTCAGCATATTGGTTTCGGCAATGGCGGCTGTCCCTACGCCGACCCCGGAGCCAATCACGGTTTTTTTCAAAATCGGCTCCCGGCAAAAGTTTTTAATGCCGCCCACGAGTCTATCAGGCCAGCTTTTTTTCGGGACATAAACGTAGTGGCTGGTTCTGGCATCATAGACGCGCTCATAACTGTCTGCACTGGCCGGTGCGCTACTCAGCCAAAGCATTAAGCCGGTTAGTGACAAAATAAATGCACTTTGATACAACCCGGATGTATATCGTAAAGCCTTTACCATGCCGCAACCTCCCATCCCTGGCTCCATCATCCCTGCTTGTGATGAGAAAGGCAAGCTCCGATTGGACGTATTTTTCAAGCCGCCTGTTATTTCCCTTGGCGACTGTGCTTCACCATAATAATATCAAGTGGTGGATGCTTGAGTGCCAAGAAGAAGTCTGCGGATGACGCGTGTAGAACGCCAAGCATCATCAGTGATTCAGGGGAGCGGATATGCAAACAGTGAATGCACTACGGAAAGAGTGGCTGACGATTCCGGTCAACGGGCAGGCAATGGAAGCGTACCGGGTGACGCCGGTTGGTGATGGACCCTGGCCTGCTGTCATTGTGCTGATGGAAATTTTCGGCGTGAATGTGCACATCCGGGATGTGGCGGAGCGACTTGCTTCGGTGGGGTTCGTGGCCATTGCGCCCAATTACTACCACCGGACTACCGAAAACCTGGAGCTGGATTATACCCCGGAGAGCATTGCAATCGGTCGTGAGCATAAAGCTAAAACCACCCGTGAGGGGCTCCTGGCGGATTTGAAGGCGGTGATTCAAATGTTGCAGTCGGATGCAAACGTGGCTCCCAAGGACAAAATTGGTTGCATTGGCTTTTGTTTTGGTGGGCATGTGGCGTACATTGCGGCTGGTTTGCCTGAAATTGCTGCAACCGCATCCTTTTACGGTGCTGGAATCCCCGATATGTCCCCGGGTGGCGGCCCTCCGACCATTTCTTTTACGCCGGAAATCCACGGGGAAATTCTATGCTTTTTTGGGGAAAAAGATGCATCCATTCCGCATGAGCAGACGGTGATGATCGAAAATGCTTTGCGAGAAGCCAATGTTTCGCATGAGGTGGTACGTTATTCGCAAGCAGGGCATGGTTTTTGCTGTGATAGACGCGCCGATTACGAGGCTTCCGCGGCGGAGGACGCCTGGCATCGGAGCTTGAATTTGTTTAAGCGGCGGTTGTCTTAACTAAGGACGCGCACACCAGGCACTGACTCGAACGGCTGCCCAAAAGGCCTCCGTTGAACCGCGATTTGGGTGTGCAATCTTCGCTTTCCCAGAGTTTAGGCTTGCGCTAGACTGAATGTCAGGAGCCTGATGATGACGGACATGCTTCCCCGGAATTTGTTTGAGCGCGCAGCGGCTATCCAACTGGTGGCGTTGGATGTGGATGGCGTGTTGACGGATAGCAGAATCGTATATGGCTCGGATGCACAGGAAACCAAGGCGTTTAACATCAAAGACGGGCTTGGGATCTCGCTGGGCGTGCGCTCTGGCCTGAAATTTGCCATCATTACTGCGCGAGAGTCACCCATGGTGAGCCGTCGGGCGAAGGAGTTGGGGATTGCGCATGTCATCCAGAACATGCGCACAAAGCTGCCCGCGCTTGAAGCGCTGATGAAGGAACTTCAGCTGGAGGAATCCCAAGTCGCATATATTGGAGACGACTTACCGGATTTGCCTTGCCTGGAGCGGGTTGGGCTACCTGCTTGTCCGGGGGATGCCGCGCGGGAAGTGCGCAACATCTGTGCGTTGGTTTCCGATTATCCTGCAGGGCAAGGGGCGGTTCGGCAAATTATTGAGTTTATTCTTGATTCCAAGGCCATGCTGACGTCTGCCTCCTAAGTCAGCTTTATAAACGACTGGGGCATTGCCGGATGACTCATCCTGCGCTTTGATGAAACTAAACGGGGGATTTTTCTGGAGAAACGCTCGGATTGTCCGATAACCGATTCAGAGTGTTTTGATTTTTGATAAGGGTTGGAAAAGCTACATGTTGAATAACTTTGAGCGCTTTTTTATGTCAAAGGCCCGTCCACTGAAGGTTTCTCCGGAGGCTTCAGGCGACTTGCCGGACGACGAGGAACTCCAGGCGCTCATTGCCAAGATTGAGGACTTGCCCTTTGAGGCGCGCTATGAGGAGCAAAACCGCTTTTACCGATACCTTTTGGGCTGCCACTTGCTGCTGCCGATTGCACCAGGCACGGATCTTTCCCAAGGGCTTTCCGTCTTGGCTTTGGAAAATGGGCATGGAGAACGGGCGCTTCCGATTTTTTCCAGCGAAGCCGCTTTAAAGGCCTGGCTTTGGCCGGAACATCATGAAGGGCCGCTGAAGTCGGACGTGGAGCCGGCGGAATACCTGACTCTACCGTTTGATACCTTATGCGGCTATGCCCTGGAAGCCGGGGTGGACTATATCGTGATGAATGCCGCGGGCCCTTATGGCTGTGAGATCTCTTTCCATGATTTCAGCTATCTGGCCGAAGGCTTGTTGCCTGCACCGGGAGCCAGCCAAAAGTCCAACGGGCGCAAGCCGGGGGAAATGCTGGTTGAAAAGGCGACGCCAATACGCTTGGCC
>DATNQC010000195.1:0-1922 GCA_036702885.1 Oculatellaceae cyanobacterium
GATAGCAGCGCGAATCAGTTCCGCCTTGGCGGCAATCAGTTTTCCTTCCTCGTTTTCCACTACACTGATGGGGTTCTCTTGCTTGATTTTGGCCTGTTGTTCCTTTTCCACCTTGTCATGCTGCTCTTTCAGCAGTTCAAACCGCTGCTGCAAGTCAGCTTTTTTGTTCTTCAATTCTTCGATTTCTTCCTTTGTGACAGCGGGATTGGCCGCCTTGTCCACCAGCTGCTCCTCGACGTTTTTCAATTGATTACCAACAGTAGCGAGCTTTTCTTTTAGATCATACAGGGTAGGCATGTTTACAAACCTCCTATCAATTTGTCAATTTGCTCAATGTTTTTCTTGGATTCCACAATTAACTTTTGTCTTTCTTCCTGACTCAAGCCGCTTTTTTTGGCACTTTGCAAGGCTTCTAACAGCTCTTTCGGCGTGTTCTTATACCTGTGGAACAACTCTGTATCCGCGATGGACGCTGCGATTCCCTTCGCCTCCACCACTTCGTCACAGAGCCCATAATCAGCACACTCTTGAGCGGTCAGCCAGGTTTCATTGTCCATGAGTTCGGAAATCTTCTCCAAACTCAACCGGCTTCCGGCTTTGCTCAGATAGGCTTCGATGATGGATTCCCTGATTTTATCCAGATCATCGGCCATTTTTCTAAGATCTTGGGCATTCCCAATGGCCAACATCCAAGGATTATGGACCATCATCATCGCATTTTTAGGCATAAAAATAGTGTCGCCAGCCATGGCCACGACACTCGCAATACTTGCAGCCAAACCGTCAATATGGATGTTCACCTGGGCTTTTTGCCGCTTCAAAATAGAGTAGATCGCCTGCCCTTGGAAGACGCTCCCGCCCGGGGAGTTGATATATACGTTAAGCATTTTGATGTCCCCCAGGGCTTCCAAATCTTCTCTGAAGCTCTGTGCTGTTGTGTCAGTATCATCCCACTTGTGCGGTGTGATCTCGCCGTAAATGTAGAGTTCCCCAGTGTTATCCGCCACGTTTTGGACTTCCCAAAATTTTTTCATCGTTGTTCACCTCCTTATTATCACCTCCTCTCGTTCCTGTTCCGGTTGCCCTTCTCGTTGATCAATCGGTGTTAGATCTCGACTCATATATAGTTTGTCACCGCCTTTCATCGGTGGTAGTTCTTCATAGGCGCGGACCTCGTTTGGTGTGAACCATCCGGAACGAATGCCTTTAAAGTAGAAATCTCCTCGGGTTTTGATGTCTCCACGCAAAAGAGCGTTCACGTTGAATTTAAATCCTAACCCTCGTGAACGCTGCCGCTTGGTCAACAGTTTTCGGTTTAATTCTTGCTCATATTGCCGGACAATTGGAATGAGCGTTCCCTGCACAAACTCCAGCGAAAGCTGTTCCATACTGGAGTAGCTATGCCCTTCCGTTTCGCCCAGCATATGAACCGGCATGTTGAAGACAGTAGCCACCCGCCCCCGGGTGATCTTTTCAACTTCGAATACCTTCGTGTCGATGATGTTCCGCTCAATCGGGGTGATCTCCATCCCGGATTCTTGGATGATCACACCGCCATTGGCTTGGTAGAACTCCTTGAAGTTGTTGAGGATCTCAGCCTTTTTTTCTTTCGACACATTAGCACCCAACTTTAGGATGAACGACGCCAGAATAGCGCTGTTCATCTGTTCCAGGCTAAATGTCCGGACTTTCCCGTCGTAATCCACCGTGTTTTTGAGCACATCAATCGGGCTGATCCCCTTGTACCCGACAGAATGATAGGCAAGACTCTGCCCAACCGTCGGGATGTGTTTGACGTGGATCATGTCCATATTGTGGACAAAATACCGACCTTTGTCCCCTTCGATTTCATACCATAATTCGCGAGTCTTCTCCTCGATAACGGGTTCCACCCGAGACGGATCCAGAGGCAAGAGGGCCAC
>DATNQC010000196.1:0-4831 GCA_036702885.1 Oculatellaceae cyanobacterium
CAATCAAATCGTTGCCGTCCAGCTCCAGTTTCAGGTTTTCCCACTTCCGCTTGTACTTCAGAAAGGCTTCCAGGCAGGTTCGCATCCGTTTGGGATCCCGGTAGCCGAGTTCCGCAATGGCGGCGACGATGGTAATGAAATGCCGCCCATGGAAGAGATCGTAAATTTCGGCGGGGGAGGAAAACTCATGGAGTTGCGAAAACTGTTGGGCGAGATGCTCATGTTGCTTGCGGAATTGCTCGACGAATTCCCGTTCGTTTCGGGTCAGGCCCAGTCGGAAGGAACTGTTCTGGAAGATTTCCGGACACATATCGCGGCAGAGGAAGCACAGATAGGTGTCAAACTGGAAGTCCGCATCCACATACTTGCTTAGCGCATCCTGGATAACCGGCAAGATGTCTGAAAGCTGGCAGAGTCGTTCTAAAAGCTCTTCTGAAGGCTTATAGGCTTCGCATTCCATGTTGATGAGCCGATAAGCGCCGCTGGTGAGGAAAAAACGAATCCAAGCCTGTTTGACTGGGGATTCTTCTACAATGAAGAATTTCTTGAGTTCTTGTTTAATGCGCTCGCCGCCGCCCTTGTAATAGGACGCGCCATATTGCAGGAAACGATCAATGAGGAGTTGCGTTTCTTCGGAAAGGGTGAAGTCGAACCGGGCGCAGAACTTGAGCGCTCGCAGCAACCGGCTGGGATCTTCAAAAAAGGAGACAGGATGGAGAACGCGCAGCGTGCGCGTTTTAATATCCTGAATGCCATTGGTGTAGTCCAGCACATGGCCTAGCTCGTGAATGGAAAAGGCCAGCGCGTTGACGGTAAAATCCCGGCGGATGACATCCTCGATGAGCGGTACGCCGCGTTCCACCACCATCGGTAAAGCGCCGCAGTGGGCATAAATTTCGCGCCGAGTGGATGCAAAGTCAAAAATTAGGGAATCTTTATACTGGAC
This sequence comes from Oculatellaceae cyanobacterium, assembly GCA_036702885.1. GTDB lineage: Bacteria > Cyanobacteriota > Vampirovibrionia > Vampirovibrionales > Vampirovibrionaceae > DATNQC01. The sequence goes on from DATNQC010000196.1 coordinate 947, forward strand.
TTTGGCGGTCCCGAATTCCGGGTAACGTTCAATGACCTGGAAGTTTCGGGAGTGCTCGGTCAAAAAATCAGCCAGGTCAAGGGCATTGCCTTCGACGGTAATATCCACATCCTGAACCTGGAGCTTTTTTTCGTGAATGAGCAGCATGTCCCGTGTAATGCCGCCGACCACAAACGCCTTGGCCTCAAAACGTTGCATGAGGGATTGCAGTTCATACAGCGCAGCCACAAAATACACCGGGAAAAACTCGCTCAGTCGGCGTGAGTAATCCAAAGAAGCGCTGAGTCGGGTCCTTTCCTGCAGAAGCGGAGAATCTTCGGGAACAGCGATGGCCTCAATCGGCAGGGATTCCAAGCCCATCGACACAAGCTTTTCCAGGTCGTTCCGGTGGACTAGTTGACGTTTCCCCTCTGCTTCGTAGCCCAAAAAATCCTCGTGGTTCCGCTCGGCAACCGTGAGGGCTTCTCCGGCAGTGAGCCGCGGCTCGACTGAAAAATCTTTCATCGGCTCCAACAACATGGCTTCCGCATTAATATACCTTTATGATACCGGCGCGTGGCCTTTTATGCACGCGGGCCGATGTTATAATCCTTAGTATGCCAGAAGATTCCAAAAAGCCAAAGTTAAGCCAATACCCCCGCATGACGCTGCACTGCGACTGCGGAAACGAGTTCAACATTAACGTGATCCGGCTGAAAAATGGGGAACCGGTCATTTGCCATATTTGCGGCGAACAGTTTCCCGTCGACTTGGGGCGCAAGTTCGCCAATGCGTTGCAGGACATGTTTGCTGTGAAGTATGAGCTAGACAAGATTGATTCCGGCTTTGACATTTCATTTGTCTACAAGTCCACGTTCAAACAACCGCCAGCCCCATTTCCCTTTGAAGCAGGGGATTTCCCTGACTAGTTCTGTTTGGTCTGTCGCGGGACGATTTTGATGAAACCCAAATGGCTTATTCTCATTGCGTTATTGATAGCCGCAGGCGTATTGGTGTTGACCGCCAATCAAAAGCAGCCGGAAAAGCAATTGCCTATAGTTAAACAGGTTGCTCGCCCTGATGCAGTTCAAATCATCGAAAACAATACGACCTCTGCGGACTTTTGGGTGATTGATCCGGGTGTTCGGGTCGGTCCCATTACGCCCAAGAGTACGCTGGCGGATTTGGAAAAAGCCTTTGGTGAGGCGAACGTCAAATCCGCTCAAATTGCGGGGGCGGAAGGTGACACATATCCAGGTGTTGTGGTGTACCCCTTGGCGCCGGATCAGCAACTGGAAATCATCTGGAAAAGCGAACAGCAGAAAACGCCAGGAACCATCATTATTCGGGGTGAAAATTCAAAATGGCATACCCGCAATGGCGTGAGCCTGGGGACTTCCTTGAAAACCCTGGAAACGCTCAATGGTGGGCCATTTATCATGACCGGTTTTGACTGGGATTATGGTGGCACGGTTTTGTCCTGGGGTGATGAGGGCCGTCTGAACAGTATTTTTCAAAAGCAAGGAAGCCTGGTGTTGCGACTGGAGCCGTCGGAGCGTGCGCCCCAAAAAGCACGGGAAGCGGTACTTGGGGACGGGAGTTTTTCCTCCGCCAATCCGAACATGCAGGCGGTTCGTCCTGTTGTCCGGGAAATGGTGGTTATTTTCCCGTAGAGGCTTAGTGTCTGTGGTTGCGCGAAGATTTTGTATGTGCCATTGGGGCCGGTGATATCCTTGCCAGACGGCTGGTTTTACTCAGTTTAGCCTTTATCCTGTCCGGATTTTGAGACGGTTTGCTGTCCCCAGCGGGTGTACAGGTCATGCTCAAAACCAAACTGATCCAGAACCTTGCCGACTGTGTAGTTGATCTGCCCGTCGATGGACGAAAAGTCGGGTAAATAGAAGGACAGCACCGGCGGAATAATGACAGCGCCGCACTGCGCCAGGGTGTTCAGATTGCGTAAATGAATCTGGTTCAGCGGGCTTTCTCTGGGGACAATCACCAGCTTGCGGCTTTCCTTGAGCGTGACATCCGCGGCGCGCGCGGCCAGGTTATCGGTAATTCCGTTTGCGATGCGGCCTAACGTCCCCATGGAGCAGGGGATGATGACCATGCCGCGCGTTAAATGGGTTCCGCTGGCTGGTGGTGCATCTAACCGATGGTTCTCAAACACGCGAAGTTGTGAAGCACGCTCATCCGGTAAGCCCAAGTGGCGAATGATGGTTAAGCTTTTATCCGCTCCACCAACCTTTAGACCCGTTTCCTCCAAAATGACCTGGAGGGATTTTTCGGTCATGACGAGTTCAACAGTCTGTTCCAGGCGGATAAGCTCTTCGATCAGTCGGAAACCAAGCACACTGCCGGATGCGCCGGTGATGCCGACGACAATGGGCTTGGGGGATGGGGAACCGGATAAACTCATGAGCACCTGAGCATTATGGACAGATATGGATAGTTTATCTAAAAGATCCAAAACATGTTGTGACAGACCATGTCTTAGGGGTTTTGGAGGAAACTCCGGATGGCGGCGGACATGATGGCCTGGATTCGTGCAATGTTTTGCTTGGCGGATTCCGCTGCCGGGCTATGCGGCTGTAGAGCAAGCAGCTTGTTATAAAAATTCAGCGCATGATCAAATTTTCCGCTGGCTTCTGCATCTTGCGCGCGGGCAAGATACGTTTTTGCCGCCTTTTGTGCGGGGTTAAGCGCTTCTTGCACGGTATCCAGCAGCGCTTTTAATTCAGCGCCTTTATCCGGGAAATAATCCGACAAAGCGGAAAGCTGCTGCAACAATTCTTCCGCTTGTCGCCATTTGCCCTGACGAAACAGGCTTTGCGCTTTGGCAAGGGCATCTGGCAAGCGACTTTGATGCTGTCTCAATAAACCGCCGATGCGTTGTGCTAGTTGATTTTGCTCCGGTCCCGGCAACGCATGCGCGGTTTGGTACGCCCAAAGCGCCGAAAAGGGGCGATTCAGCTTTTCATATAAAACGCCCAGGTTAATAAGGACCGAAACGTCATCCTGTTTTTTCTCGTACGCTTTTCGATAATGATTCAGCGCTGCCTGCCACTCCCCGTTGCGGTAAAGCAGGGATGCGTATGTTTTGTAAATGGCTGCATTGCCCGGATAGCTTTTGAGCGCCTTGCCGAAAATCTCCCGCGCTTGAGCTTCCTTGCCCTGTTTCAGCAGGTCATCCGCAATTTTAATGTTATGTTCAAATACTTTTTTGGCCTGATCAAATCGGCTGATAATTCGCGGTGTTTCCGGTGCATCGGGACTGCGGGCGATAAAGCCGGAATAGCTTTCCAATGCCTTGTCGGGATCACCCAACCGATCATACGCTAATCCCAAATTCAACCAAGTGTTGGCGTGTGTGCGATCCAGCGTCTTAAAGATTTCCCAATAATGTACGGCTTCTTCAAAGCGTTCTTGCTTGAAGCATAAATTGCCCAGATTGAGATAGGCGTTTCCTTCCACCGGGTCCAACTCCAGTGCTTTACGAAAGCAGGCTTCTGCTTGTGTAAGGTCATTGAGCTTGTAATGCACATTGCCCAGGTTCAAGTGAACTTCGCTGGCATAGGGCCTGACGGTTAAAAGTGCTTCAAAAAGCCGCTGCGCTGCCGGGTAGTCTCCCTGCTGATAGGCTCGAAGCCCCTCATCAAACTGGTTGTCAAAATCCGTCACAACTACCGTCCCATTGGATTCTGGGTATGTTCCTTTTATCATAGTATACGTGTCCAAGCGTGAGATCTCCGCATGAAAGCGACTTCACCCACATCAACCTGCCCGGATGAGCTGCCCATGGATTCCAAGACCATGACTCGGGTGTTGGATACGTTGGAAAATTGTTATGATGTCCACCCGATGGGCGAGCTGACCCGAAAGGACCCGTATAAGGTTCTGGTG
>DATNQC010000200.1:0-2095 GCA_036702885.1 Oculatellaceae cyanobacterium
GCTCCAGCAAGGTTTCCAGTTCCGGAATGCCAGAAGCCGCAAGCGTTTCGGGCTTCAGTGCATCTGCCGGCAAGTCCATACCAAAGCGAGTCAAGGTATCTGACAAATCCCGATAATCTCCCGCCAGAATACCCTGCACCACCCGTTGGCAAAGCACTTGCTGTTCCAGCACGTTCAGCATGGAAAAATCCGGCAACAAGCCCGCTTCCAGCGCATGCGTCCGGAGCAGGCGCATACCGAACTGGTGGAAGGTGCCAATCCAGGCATTCGGCCCTAGTTCTCCCGCGCCGGTTTCCACCAGTCGCCGATGAATCCGCTCCCGCATGTTCAAGGCGGCATCGCTGGTAAAGGTCAGCACCAGAATCCGCTCTTCCGGGCTGGCAAGCCCCTGCCTGCGGAAATCATGCACCAGTTTGACGAAGCGCCGGGAAATCAATTCCGTTTTCCCCGTCCCGGCCCCGGCTAGAACTTGCACCCCTCTATCGGCGGGCGCTTCCACCGCAGCCCACTGCTGTTCGTTCAATGCTTGCAGGTGCCGGGCCGGTTCTTCCGCCGGAGAAAACAGTTGCAACTGCCCGCTCATGCCAAATCCTCCTGCTCGCTATCATCACATGCGGCGCGGTACGGGCAATAATCGCAGCCGCCATTGTCCGGTTCCGACTGAAACGTGGTTGCAGACAGAATCGGCCGCACAAGATACTCGTTAATATCCGCCACCAGGCGCTCTTTCGCTTCTTCAATCGCCTGGGCCGTTAACTCCAGCCGAATCGCCCCCTGATTCGGATTATCCGCAAACGCTGGGCGGACCATTTGCAACGCCACGGCTCGAATGTTACCTCGATAGGTCGGCTCCTGACTACACGCCAGATAATACAACGGAAGCTGGTAATCCTTGGGGTAGGTCGGATTCAGCCGGTGGCCAAACCGCTCGGAGGGAGATAAGTCCGGCTCATCCGGCAAGGGCTCCAGCGTGGCGGCAAAATGCTTGTCGCAAGTGTCCAGCCCAGTATCATAAGCGTTCCGGTACGTCTTATAGTCCAGAATATCCCATTGCCCGTCCGCCCGCTGAATAATGGCATCCAGCTTTCCGGTAAAACGACACCGATCCAACCCTTCAATGGCGATATCTTCCAGCTTTCTTTCCGCATGAATCGCACGCGCGTTTTGATACAGCGCAAAGTAGCCCTTGCGCTCCAAATCATCAATGGACTCCAGCAAGCGGCGCTTCAAGTCTTCCAATGCCAGGGGATTGAGCGTTTCCAGCATTTCCCGATCCCGCGCCCGAAAACCGGCCCGCTCAAAGTCCGCGGGTGAACTGGCAAAGCAAAACAGGCACTGAACCAGTTCCTTCAAGCGTTCAGGCGTATACATACCTGGCTCCGCGTTTTTGTTGAACACCTCAAACACCCGATGCACCAGACTCCCCAATGTTGCCGCCGCACTCTCCGGCTGCGGCAGCTTGAGCAGATGCTTATAATAAAACTGCCGGGGGCACACCATATACGTATGCAGGGCAGAGGGGTTGATGTTCAGCACCTCTTCAGCCCCAAAGACGGCTTCTTCCACTTCCGGTTGATAGTCTGCCCACACAGAAGCCCCTACATACCGTAGATCATCGACCTGTTCCAAAGTCGCCTCCGGCCTGAAGCCGCATTCATCCAGATTGCAGCGCTTTTCCCCGCAATCGCAGATTTCAGGCGAAACCTCCTGCCCAAGCCATTCCCGCCGCGCATTGAGTAGGAGCGTATAAAAATGCGACGGCAGGACAGGCTTTTCCCGATCTCCCGCCTCAGCCAGATGTGTGCTGAGCCACAGGGTTTGCCTGGTGCGACTCAAGCCCAACGCTAACAGGCGCGCTTCATCCTCCAATAGGTGTGCAGCCCGTCTTCCCAGAACTCCATCAGACAAACCCAGCGCTTCCAATGTTTCCGGCTCTAAAAGCTCCACCGCGTGACGGGTCAGGGGAAATTCATCCGCCACCATAAAGGGAATGATCACCAATGGCGCTTCTTCTCCTTGCATGGCACGAAACTTCAGAATGCGCACCCGCGGTTTCTCGTCCTGCTCATCCGTTGATCGCGTGCCATCCCACAAG
>DATNQC010000222.1:0-2477 GCA_036702885.1 Oculatellaceae cyanobacterium
GTATGAGGTAGGTATTCTCTAAGCTGACTTCGCCCTGCCGAAATCAGGGTACAATAATCCTATGGCGATGACAGATACCACCTTTCATCTTGGTCCACAGTCCGCGTCCGGGGAACCCTTGGTTCGCCTGGAACGATTGAGCAAGAATTTCCCCATTCATAAAGGTTTTTGGGGCCGTAAGGTTGGTGAGGTGCAGGCTGTCACCGACGTGAACCTGACCGTATACCAAGGAGAGACGCTTGGTGTGGTGGGTGAATCCGGCTGTGGTAAATCCACGTTGGGGCGCTGCATTTTGCAATTGATTCGTCCCACGTCCGGTAAGGTGTATCTGGAGGATACGGAATTAACTGCTTTGCCCCGTCGGGAGCTGCGCGCTGTGCGACGCTCAATGCAGATTGTTTTTCAGAATCCCTATTCCAGTCTGGATCCCCGGATGACGATTGGCCAGACTCTGGCGGAGCCCCTAGATGTCCATCGCCTGGCGTTTGGGCAAGAGCGCGAAAAGCGCGTTTATGAACTGTTGGACATGGTAGGGCTGCCTCGGAATGCGTTTCATCGGTATCCGCATGAATTTTCCGGCGGTCAGCGGCAACGGGTGGGTATTGCAAGGGCCTTGGCGTTGAATCCCCGCTTTATTGTGGCGGATGAGCCCGTCAGTGCGTTGGATGTTTCCATTCAGGCGCAAATCTTGAACCTGCTGGATGATCTTAAAAAGTCGCTGAACCTGACCTATCTGTTCATTGCTCATAACCTTAGCGTGGTGGAATATATTAGCGATCGGGTTGCGGTGATGTATCTGGGCAAGGTGGTGGAAGTTGCTCCCGCGGCGGAATTGTATAAAAAACCGTTGCATCCCTATACACAAGCCTTGCTGTCTGCGATTCCGCTGCCGGATCCAACCGCAGACCGTAGCCAACGGATTTTTCTACAGGGAGATTTGCCGAATCCCGCTAATCCGCCAAAAGGTTGCCGTTTTCATACCCGTTGCCCGTATGTTCAGGAAAAATGCCGGCAAGTGGTGCCGGAGGAAATCGAGTATCTGCCGGGGCGGATGGCGGCCTGTCATTTTGTGCCGGAAATTAACCAGATTCCTGCGCCGTCGATTTCATCGTCTGAGACGCCATCAGCGAAGTCTTGAAGAACGGTTACTTTTTCCAGGGGGGAGGCTCAAGTTTTGTGGGAGGGTAACGATATACTCCTTGCATCATTCTGAAGATGCAGATACATCAACTGGATCCAAAAGGAGTCGAATCTTGAAATCGCGCAAAGGTAATTGGGGCGAACTTTTTGACGTGGACGGGCTTGATGTCATGGACCTTGATGGTGCAGATGAAGGCATCTTGTTCTTGGAGGAAGCTCATGAAGCCCTTAATCGGCTGACTCAGAAGGCGAACAAACGAGGTGGATTGATGAAGCAGCCCCGGCGCGCAGAAAGCTGGGATTAGTATCCTAGCGTCGGGAAATGGAAAAGGGTCGCTTCGGCGGCCCTTTTTATGTGCTTTGACTCAGGTTGAGCGTTACAATAGAATCCCGTATCGTTCAAATGGGGACGCCAATGCCCAGTGTGGTTGGAGATACCGGCAAAGTCAGGAAAAGCTGGCTTCGACGGCTGGAAAAACTGTATCAGCGGCGGATAAAAGGCGGCCAAATTGTGTCATACGAGTTGGCGGAAGAGTTGTGCGAACTAAGCCTGAACATTGGGCATGAATTGACGGTTTTAATGGATTTTCAGGGACGGGTGGAGTTAGTGGCGCTTTGTATGGCCTCGGAACTGGATCAGTTGCCCGGAATCCAGGTGCCTCGACGAGTGGAGGGGCTAACCAGGCGGTTGATGCTACATACGCATTTAAATTGGCGTCCGGTGGAACTGGTGGAGCAGGTGACCGTGTTGCAATTCCACCTGCCCCTGTCGGTGATCCTGATGGCTGGTGAAAACCCTGCTTATCCGGGTGGATTTAGTCGCAGATTTGGAGAGCATCCCCATTTTTGTGACGGGGTGGTGTTGTTGCATCCTGTCCGGGAGAAGCAGCCGGATGGCGCATTCAGTAAATTGTGCCTAGTAACGGAACCTATGACGGCCCGTCAGGCAAGCGAAGAAACTTTGGAACCCTGGATTGACTGGGCGGAGCCGGTGTTTGAAATGCCTCAGAGGACTCGAGATGCGGATGCGGAACGCGCACTCCTGATGGGGATTCATGCCGGAGGCATGGAGGCAGAAAGCGAGCTGGAAGATACCCTGGGCGAACTGCGGCAATTGGCTGTCTCTGCAGGGGCTGTGGTCGTGGGCGCTGTGTCTCAGGCGAGAAAAGTGCCGGATCCCGCGACTTATATCGGGTCCGGGAAGGCGGCGGAATTGGCGCTGAGGCTTCAACAGGATGACGTGGATTTAGTGATTGCGGATGATGAATTGACGCCGGTTCAACAACGGAATCTGGAGCGTATTTTGCGCGTGAAGGTAATTGACCGGACGGAGCTGA
>DATNQC010000230.1:0-8962 GCA_036702885.1 Oculatellaceae cyanobacterium
GAGTGTCTTAGTGTGAACGGGGCGTTCGCTACCACTCTGGTTGGCTTCGTGTGATGGTGGCCGGTTGTTCCAACACCACAATCCAGTGTTCTCCAGGATCAAAGCGAATGTGTGAACCCATGGCTCGGGGACCGGCAAAGACAATCCGGTTATATTCTCCAATGCCCATCACCCGCTGCGTGGAACGGACGGGCTTGGTGCCGGGCGTTACATGCCCTCCCCAGAAATGTTCCGAGTTTTCTGTGCGCACATGAGCAGCAATGCCGACACGGGCGCCGTCTTCCTGGATGAGTTCCGTAAAACGGACGGCTAATACGGCATCCCGTCCTTGGAAGGGAGGCTCCAGGCGAGAAACCATGCCAATCAGCCTGGTGTTTTTGGAAAGGAATAACTGGCCATTCAGGTAGAGGTTCTGGGTCAGGATGGCTTCCACCGTATCGCCGGGCTGGTTAATGGCGGTGTCCACTGGCGTTTGAAGTAGCACGTGCAGCCCGGTTCCAGCGGGCAGTGTATATTGGGGGACGGCTTCTTCACCCAAAGCGGGTTCCCTCAGAACAGGCGGCGGATTCGGAATCCCTTCCGCCAGGCAAAGCGGTTGCAGGCCTAAAAGCGGTATTAGCAAAATGGCTGCGGTTTGGTTCACTCGAAACATGCTGTGGCGCTTGTGCGTGACTCATTCAGGACATCGGTCCGCTGGTTGAAAACTTGAATTGCGTGGCGTGGGAAGCTCTACAGGAACGCCTGGCGCATCTTCAGGCGGTGGAAGGGCTGTGGTTTACATTGTCCGAAGCATGGTGGACCATGAGGAAAGCCGTTTGGAAAAGCGGGCAGTTATTATATTCTGGTCATAATGAATTCCACTGCTTTTTTTACCACCCATTCACTCCCCGTTTTTGAGTATCTGTCCGCTGATTCCAAGCGGCAGTTGGAAGTGTATTTATTAGCTGGCAATACGGAGTTTCGGCAAAAGCGCTTGTTGGAGTTTTTTAAAACGCTGGATTGGTTGCCGCCGGAAGACGTATTGCAGGATCGGCTGATGCGAAAGCTGGAGCCCGATCTGCGAGCAAGATTGACTCGAGAAATCAGGGCGTATCAGGAAGGCCGTCTGCAGGATCGGGCCAAGAATGCTGAAAAGCGGGATGACTATAAGCGGCGTGTGATTGAAGCGTTTCGTACAAAAGTATCCACGGCGGATAAATTGCTTTTGGAAAGTTTGCGGGATTTTGAGTTGAATTTAACCGGGCGCGATGTGAATTGGCGCTATTATTTCACGCTGGACTCTTTCAAAAAAATTGAAGCCTTTGTAAATGCCAGCTCTGCTGAAAGGCAGGCTCTATTTGAGTGCTTTCGCAAGGATGTGGAAACATACAAGCGCAATTATGAGAAAATCCGCCAAGCGCAAGCTGTCCATGATTGTGCGCACGAATTTTCTTTTGATGATTGGTGCGAAACGGTGCAGGACGCAGATGTGCGGTTTAAACGCACATCCAGAAAAGAAACAAAGTCTGAAATATCAATGGATAATCCGGTATATCGGGCGCATCGGAAACTAGGTGTTCCGGTTGGGGCATCTCCGGATCTGGTGAAAAAGCAGTTTCGCAAGCTCACCTTGCGTCATCATCCGGATTTACCGAATGGTTGCGCGGAAACCATGAAAGAGCTGGTTGGGGCTTATCAAGAGATTCAACGATATTGGCAAAAGGCTGGTTTGTAATTTTTTGTTGAGTATTTTCCTCCTGGATGAATCCAGTGGATCGCCAAGTCCTATAATGGGACCAACAGGAAGAGAGAGCTTACATATGATGCAGTATGCTTATGAAAACTGGGCGACCCATAACAGACCGATGGAGCAAGAGCGTCGGATTGTTGAAGATCTGTCTGCTCCGCCACTGTCGGAAGATTTGAGAGAGTTGGAAGAGTCACTCTCCATGCGGTGGGAGGACGCCGAGGTGCAGGGGGCTGCGCACGCCAAGGAACAGGCTTTGTTGCAGCTTCAATTGGAAAAACTGTGGCATATTGCGGATCGGCATTTCCAGGATAATAAAGCCCTGTCTGCTCAGGTGCAAAGCCTGCTGCAGGAGCGGGAGCAACTCAAATCGGCCTTGCTTGCCTATGAGCTGGAAGTGAGTCGCTACCGGCAATTGGTCGGCAATTTATATTTAAAGCACTAGACTGGTCCGAATGGGCGGACGTAGCCGGAGATTCTGGCATCGTTCAGACTATAGGATCGTTGGTGTACAGCGTCTGAAGTGTTGCCTTCAATGGTGTATACTTTACCGTTTTCAACTTTGACAACGATGCCGACGTGCGACATGCCATTCTCAAACACAATTACGTCACCAGGTTGCGGTGTTTTACTGCCTTTTTTGAAATAACGGCCATTTTTCTGCCCCCAACTGCGAATGCCGGCAACAGAAGAGATGTGTCCCCATGGGGAGCCTCCGGTGCTTTCAAAAGCTTTTGAGACGAAATCGGCGCACCAAGGCTGCCAAGCGCCATTGCTGAAGCTTCTCACAGCGCTTGGGTTGTTGCTTTCGCTAATCCCTTCCTTGGAAAGCGCCCAGTTGATGGCGGCTCTTTCTCGTTCTCCAGCGGGACCGGAGTAATACGATGCATTTGCTCCACCCATGGCACTGAGGCCATTGCTCATGAAGTTTTGAGGGTTGGACATGATGCTGGCCAGAAGCTCTGGCAGGCCGGCCAGGACGCTGCTGATCATTGTATTGACTTGCGTTTGCAGCATTAGAAAGGATTGTGAGACCCCAATTGCACGCAAATCAGCGGTGGTCCAATTTGATTTATTGAGATTCTTAAGGTTTACGCCTCCCAGTAGGTTGGAAGGGGTATTGGACGTGCTCTTTTGATTACCGATAACAGGAGCGGAGAGCGCATTGAGTGTATTGTTGCCTAATGGCGTGGTGTTGGCGGGTAAGGTGGAAACCCCGCTGAGGTTTACACTGGGAAGCTGCGCGGGGGATTGGTTGTTAATGACCGGCGAGGCCAGCGTTCCTAAGTCAAAACCACTCCAGGGAGCCATGTTAGAGCCAGTCGCAGAGATGTTGCCGAGCGAGCCTAAGCCAGCTGGCAAGGTCGGCAACCAGGCAGTCTGCCCTTGCAAATTGGTATATGCAAACGGATTAATTCCCATGCGACGATTGACCCACCCTTGGTGCTTACATCCCTATGTATTGTGTGGAAGTATCACAACAAAGACTCAGACTTAACTAAAAAAATAAAAACAATGAGTTGTTCAAGATTGCCTTTCTCCGGTTTTTTTAATGCAAAATAAAACCCCGGCGGTTGCCGGGGGCTTTGTCTGCTCGCTTGAAACAGTATGGATAGAGCGTTTGTGAGTGGACCTTTAATTATTGATTTCAAATGGGTGGGGTTTTAGAGCGCCAAGAGAAGGTTGCGCCATCCACAGTACGGAGTAAAGCCGCCATAAGAATAGCTGGCGGTGATAAAACATCGTGTCGGACAGCTGTAGCCAATCCAATGTTCCAGGAATTGTCAAGGTTTCCGGTGAGGGACGGCCTTCACAGGGGAATTCAGCCAGGCTCAGGCTGATATCCCTGGCGCTAAGCCAATGGCAAAACCAGGATGGGCATCGTTCGCTAAAACGAATAGGCTGTTGCACGGCAGCACTCCTGCGATGCGATGTGACGTTTGAAGCTGAACCGGATGGTTTCCGCCATCCTATGAAAGCTGATTCATTGCCAATACAGTGACCCAAACATAGACGCAACCGTATAATGCCCAGGTTCAAACGTCTTTAAGCGTTCGTTTCCGAATTTACGAAAGACGGACGATTTTCTCCCCACCGGGTTTGTTCGTTAAACACACAACCGTCAAAAATGGCCCATTCCAGATCCGCTTGCTGGAAGTCGGCACCGTTCAGGATGGCTCCGGTAAAATCCGCATCCCGCAAGATGGTCTTTTGCAGATTGGCTTGGGTGAGATCCGCATCCTGGAAGCTGGCCTGCACGGCGCTGGAGCCAGTCAATACCGCCTCTGCCAAGGCGGCGCCGGAAAAGTTGGCTTTGGTCAAATCACAATGGACCAACTCGGCCTCTTCCAGGTTTGCCATGTGCAAATCAGTTTCTTTGAGAGAGGAACGTGACAAATCTGCGAGAATCAAAACGGCTTCAGAGAGATAAGCAAAATCAAACGTGCAGCCGCTCAGGTTGGCGTTGCTGAAGTTGATGCCGGACAAATCCTTGGCAGTGAAGTCAATACCGGATAAATCCAAAACGCAGTAGCTGGTCTGACGCCGGTATTCGTTAAAAGCTTCCACACCCTGCCGGGTGATTAGCTCAAATAACGCTTCTGTGTCGAGTAATTTCGTCATTTCCTGATTAAACCTAAAGAGGAGAGGGCTATCAAGAGCAAGGCAATGATGAGCCGAATTGCCTACCCGGCGGACGTCAAGGCCGGAGAACAAGCCGAGCGTTCTTGCAGGAGGATTTCCGCAATTTGCAGGCGTGCGTTGCCGTCTCCATAAACTGTTTTTAAGGACTGGACAGGTTGATGAAGGTTATCCAGCGCTTTCATCAACTTGTCAACGGATAGACCAACCAGTTGATTCCAGCCACCTGCAACCGTTTCCGTCCATTCGGTTTCCGTGCGGAGTGTAATACAAGGCACTTCAAAGAACACCGCTTCTTTCTGCACGCCACCGGAATCAGTGACGATGGCCCGGGCATTGGCTTCCACGCGGAGCATTTCAAAGTAGCTCAGGGGTTCGATGGTTTTTATGCGCTGGAACGGCGTTTCAGCTTGAGTCCGCTCCACAAGTGGCCGAATGCGTGGATGGACAGGGAATAGAATGGGGAGTTCAGCGTTATCCAGGGCCTTCAGGATGGCCATGGCTTGTTCGGGGTTGTTGGTTGTTTCTGCCCGGTGCATGGTGAGGAGGTAATAGCCGCCTTTCTCCAGATTCAGCTGCTCCAGCAAGTCCGGATACATGGCTTCAGCCTTGCTTTGGTATAAGCAAATGGCGTCCATCATCACGTCCCCAATCTGGAACACTCCCGATCGGATGCCTTCAGCGTCCAGGTTGCGAACGGCTACTTCCGTGGGGGCAAAAAGCCAACGGGAAATGTGATCCGTCATCACACGGTTGATTTCCTCAGGCATCCGCCGGTTAAAGCTGCGTAAGCCCGCTTCTACATGCGCAACCGGAATATGTAGCTTTGCAGCGGCCAATGCGCCCGCGAGAGTCGCGTTGGTGTCTCCGTAGACCAGAACGGCATCCGGTTTGACCTCTTCCAGAATTTTTTCAATACGCATGAGGCCTTCACCCGTCTGGTAGGCGTGACTGCCGGAGCCGATGCTCAGGTGGTATTGGGGCGCTTGCAGGTTCAGTTGTTCAAAAAAGACGGCGGACATGTTGGCGTCATAATGCTGCCCTGTGTGCACCAACGTCTCCTCAATGCCTGCGTCCCGTAGCGCCAGACTGACCGGCGCCGCTTTTACAAATTGCGGTCTAGCGCCGATGACGGTGGCAATCCGAAGTGGAGACGACGTCATATTAAGTTCCTTGTCAATCAAAATGGGAGAAAATGCGATATACTGCTTGGCCTGTCTGGAGTCCGGTCTCAAGTGTGCGCTATTATCTCCAGCGATGCCGACAGATAGCCCCGGCGGCGTTTGACCAAGAAGCTGCCCTATATCATAATACAACCCGAAACGTTAGCCGTGAGGCGGGTGTGAAGTATGTCCAAACAAAGCGTTCGGGAGCCGGACAACAGCTTTTTCAGACAGTGCCGCGAGAAAGTCTTGCTTTTTGATGGCGGCATGGGTAGTATGCTCCAGACTTACGCCTTGACGGAGGACGACTTTGAAGGCAAAGAGGGCTGTAACGAGATCCTGGTGCGGACCCGCCCGCAGGTGGTGCAGGAAATTCACGCCGCTTACTTTGATGCCGGTGCGGATGTGGTGGAAACCGACAGCTTCGGGGCGACCTCCATTGTGCTGGCCGAGTATGACATTGCCGATCAGGCTTACGATTTGAATGTTCGAGCCGCGCGAATCGCCAAGGAGGTAGCGCTCAGCTATACCGATCGCCCGCGGTATGTTGCAGGTTCTATTGGCCCCACAACCAAGTTGCCGACCTTGGGCCATATTGGCTATGACGAGCTGAAAGACGCCTATATCACTCAAGTCCAGGGTTTGTTGGATGGCGGTGCAGACATTCTGCTGATTGAAACCTGTCAGGACTTGCTGCAAACCAAGGCGGCAATTGCGGCTGCGCATACCATCCGCAAAAAACTGAACCGTTATGTGCCAACCATGGTGCAGGTGACGATTGAAACCACCGGCACCATGCTGGTTGGGATGGACATTGCCTCTGTGGTGACGGCGCTGCAACCCTACGATATTGACGTGTTGGGGATGAACTGTGCTACCGGGCCGCAGGAAATGGCTTCTCATATCCGATATCTTTCTCAGGCCAGCCCGTTTTATATTTCCTGCCTGCCGAATGCGGGGATTCCGGAAAATATAGGCGGCAAGGCGCACTATCATTTGTCCCCGGAGGATTTGGCAAAGCACTTGCAGCACTTTGTCAAAGATTTGGGCGTGCATATTATTGGCGGTTGTTGCGGCACCACGCCAAAGCATATCAAGGCTGTGAGCGACGTTGTGGGTGGCATGACGCCTGGAAAGCGCACGATTCACTATGAAAGCAGCCTGAGCAGCCTCTATAGCAGCACGCCCATGAAGACTGACCCGGCGCCGTTGCTGGTGGGCGAGCGGACCAACTCCAACGGGAGTAAAAAGTTCCGCGACCTGCTGGCGCAAGATGATTATGACGCTCTGGTGGATATTGGGCGGCACCAGGTTCAGCAGAGCGCGCATTTGCTGGATGTGTGCACCGCTTATGTGGGCCGTGATGAAGTGAAGGATATGGTGGAGACGGTGACGCGCTTTAATGCGCAGCTGGATGTCCCGCTCATGCTGGATTCCACTGAAGTGCCCGTGCTGGAAGCGGCCCTGAAGAAAATTGCCGGTAAGGCCATTGTGAACTCCATCAACCTGGAAGATGGCGAAGAACGCCTGAATGCAATTTTAAAGCTCTGCAAGGAGTTTGGAGCGGCTGTGGTGGCCTTGACCATTGATGAAGAGGGCATGGCGAAAACCGCGGAACGAAAATTGGCCATTGCCCGGCGAATTTATGATCTGGCGGTGAATCAACAAGGTCTACCACCGCAGGATTTGGTGTTTGATACGCTGACCTTTACGCTGGGGAGCGGTGATGAAGATTTCCGGAAGGCGGGGCTGGAAACGCTGGAAGCGATTCGGTTGATTCGTCAGGAGTTTCCGGAAGTCGGCTTTGTGCTGGGGATTAGCAATATCAGCTTCGGTTTGAAGCCCGCAGCAAGACACATTCTGAACAGCGTGTTTATGCATGAGGCGGTTGAAGCCGGGCTGACCATGGCTATTATCAACAGCGCGCATATTTTGCCGTTGCACCGTATCAGCGATCGCGAGCGTGAACTTTGCTTGCAGCTCATTCGAGATGAGCGGAAGTTTGAAAACGGCGAGTGCGTGTATGATCCGCTGATGGAGCTGCTTGCCTACTACGAAACCCATGATGCCAGTACGGTGGAAAAGAAAAAGCAGACGTTGCCGGAAACGGTGGAAGAACGTCTGAAATTCCGCATTGTCAACGGTGAGAAAACCGGGTTGGACGCGGATATCAACCTGGCTTTGGAACAGTATCCGGCGCTGGATATTATCAACAACATCCTGTTGGATGGCATGAAAACCGTTGGTGAATTGTTTGGCCGTGGCGAAATGCAATTGCCCTTTGTCTTGCAATCGGCGGAAGTGATGAAAGCGGCTGTCGCTTTGCTGGAGCCGCATCTTGAAAAAGTGGATGGCGCAGGCGGGGAGCATACCAAAGGCACCATCGTGCTTGCGACCGTCAAAGGCGATGTGCACGATATCGGCAAAAACCTGGTGGATATTATCCTGACCAATAACGGATACAAGGTCGTGAACCTGGGGATTAAGCAGCCGCTGGAAACCATGCTGGAGGCGTTGGAAGCGCATCAGGCGGATGCCATTGGGATGAGTGGGTTGCTCGTGAAGTCCACGGCGATTATGAAGGACAACCTGGCCGCCATGAAGGATAAGGGGGTGCGGGTGCCGGTGATTCTGGGTGGGGCGGCATTGACCAAACGCTTTGTGGAAGAGGATTGTCAGCAGGAATACGACGGGCAGGTGTTTTACGCCAAGGATGCCTTTGCAGGGCTGCATGCCATGGAAACCATCATGGGCCGGAAGCGCGACGGCGTTGCGGCTTCCGTACAATCCGCTGCACCGGCGCTTAAAATTCCGGTAGCGGCTGGAGAAATTTCATTTGCCGATGCCGAGCCGGTTTACCAGGCTGTTGGCGAGCTTGGCGATAGTGGTTTTCCGCCGGAATCGCCAGATTATTACAAGCGTTCCGATGTCTCGGAAAACGTCCCTATTCCGCAGCCGCCCTTCTGGGGGAGTCGGGTGGTGACCGATATCGATCTGAATGATGTGTACCCCTATCTCAACCAGCAAGCGCTCATTTCAGGTCAATGGCAGGTGAAGCGGGGCCTGCGTTCAGCATCCGAGCATGAGCGCTTTGTGGAAGAGAAAATCCTGCCAATTCTGGAAGATCTCAAACGCCGGGCAATTGCCGAAAAATTGCTGGTCCCCAAGGTCATTGAAGGTTTTTACCCTTGCCAATCCGAGAAAAACAGCTTGCTGATCTATGATCCGGATGCCTGGCTACAGGGCGAAGTGGTGTTGGCGCAGCGTTTTGATTTTCCGCGGGGCGGCGTTAAAAATCTGTGTCTGGCGGATTATTTTGCCAGCACCGAATCCGGCAAAATGGATGTGGTGGCCTTGCAAATTGTGACGGTGGGCGAGGAAGCCTCCCGCGTTTCGCGTGAACTATTTGAGGCGCATCGCTACAGTGAGTATC
>DATNQC010000275.1:0-4428 GCA_036702885.1 Oculatellaceae cyanobacterium
GATTCCTACCATTGGGATTGGCGCGGGTAACGTATGTGACGGACAAGTGCTGGTGATTGACGATATTCTTGGCCGATATGGCGATTTGACGCCTCGTTTTGTCCGCCGGTACATGAATTCCGCGGAACAGATTCAGGATGTTGTGCGTAATTTTTCCAACGACATTCAAAGTGGAAACTTCCCGGATAACGAGACGGAAGCGTTTCGCTTTCCGGAGGAGTTGCTGCCGGAATTGGCTTCCTTTTATGAACAACTCATCCAGCGTTACGAGTAAACGGTAAGGGGTATGCGGTGAACACGCCTTGTTCAACCCGGCTTGTCTCCACAGCGGCGGAATATGCGGCTATCGCTCAGCACTGGAAAGCGCAAAAAGTGGCCTTGGTGCCGACCATGGGAGCCCTGCATGAAGGGCATGCTGCGTTAATCCGTAAAGCCCGCGAACTGGCGGATGTGGTGGTGGTCAGCATTTTTGTGAATCCGCTTCAGTTTGGCCCACAGGAAGATTTGTCCCGTTACCCGCGCCAACTGGAAAAAGACATGGCGCTTTGTGATTCGCTGGGTGTGGATGTGGTGTTCCATCCGTCTGTTGAGGTGTTGTACCCGAACGGCATGGATAACCTGACGCGTGTGATTCCACCATCCCAACTGACGGACGGTTTGTGCGGAGCGTTTCGGCCTGGGCATTTTACGGGTGTGGCGACCGTGGTCCTGAAGCTGTTCAATCTGCTGCGCCCGGAGTTGGCGGTGTTTGGTGAAAAGGATGCCCAGCAACTCGCGGTGATTCGTCAGATGGTGGCGGATTTGCATGTGCCGGTGGAGATTGTGCCCTGCCCGACGGTGCGGGATGTGGATGGGCTGGCCTTGAGTTCTCGAAATGCCTATTTGCAGTCTGCGGAAGAAAAAAGGGCGGCGCTATTGCTGATCCGGATTTTGCGGGAAGTCCGTGAAGCGGCTTTGCAAGTCTCTGAGCCGCTACCTGCCAGAGAAACGCTGGATAGCGTTTCCCAAAGGGTGATTGCGGACTTCCGTCAACAGGAAGGTGCTGCGGTTCGCTTTGAGGTGCAGTATCTGGAAGCGGTTGATGCTCAGACGTTTGCTCCTGCCACGGTGCTAAAACCCGGTGTGAAGCTCTTGATGGCCGCTTATGTCAATCAGGTCCGCTTGATTGACAACTTGGATATTTAAAGAGCATCAATCAGCAAGCCAGGCTCCAAGATGTCTTTGCTAAGGCTCTGGAAGCGTGGCTATTTGACGTTAACCAAACCCTGCTCAATACGTGGCATAGCGGTTGCCGTATTCTTTTTTAATGTCGCTTTCCCGCATGCCTGCAGGGCGAGGTTCTCTGGATGGCTGATGTGCTTCATCCCCGGAGCGGATGCGGTTTTGGTTACGGTGCAGGTTGGCGGATTTTTCGACAACGGGACGATACGCACCGGTGAAAAAGCTATTGGCGCTCCATAAGGCGCTGACGACAAGCCACCCCGCGATTGCCAGGAAGAGGCAGAATAGCCAAAAGATTTTCCAGGAAGTTCTCATAGCGTCAGATAGGCCTTGGTGGGACTGGGAGCGCTTCTGTTTTATGCCCGTTTTTTCGCAATTTAAAACAATTTTACATCTCTATAGAAAATGAATGCCTTGCCTTGAGCTGAGACACTCAATTTTGTTGTGATCAGGGACCCACTTTGGAGACTGTAAAGGCGACCTCTCCATGAGTTGACAGGCAAAATTGCTCTTGCCACAATACTCCTCGCATCACTAACGTAAACGTGCAGGTTAGAATATAACCTTGACGTAAACGTTAATGTTTGGTATTCTACATTTATATGTCTATTGCCTGGATCATTTCGATCTGAGCTCCCCCTTATTCTCAACGCCACTTAAGGATTGCACCGTGTCGAGTCCAATGTTCAGTGTGAACACGGAAAACGAAGCGCTCACCATTGGAGCGCTGGCCAAGTTGTGCGGCGTTACAGTGAGAACGCTTCGTTATTACGAAGAATTGGACTTGATTGCGCCCACGAAGCGCTCTGCTGGTCGATACCGGTTGTACAACCATCACGCAGTCAAGCGGGTGAATGCGATTCTGGCCTTGCAAGGATTGAATTTCTCTTTGGAGGAAATCGCAACGATTCTGGGGCAGGCATCTCAAATGCGCCAGTACACCAAGAGCCAGCAGATTGAGCATACGCGCGAATCTCTGGCGCGTCAGCAGCAGTTTATCCAGGAAAAAATCTCTCAACTCAAAGCCCTGAGTCAGGATATCGACGCCCGAATGAAGGCGCTGGATTCTGTCTGCCGTCCCTGCGCCGGTCATGAGTCGGATGAAACCTGCTCGGAAAACTGCGCTTACTATGAGGTCCACAACTAACGTTTTATTGTTTCCCGAAGCCCCTTTGCCGCATTGAATTTGAAGATTTAACTTTTTTCGGAGTATCCCGGCCATTATGAAAAGTCTTGAATCGTTGACCAACCAGGAATATAAATACGGTTTCCGCACGGAAATCGAGGCCGATATGATCCCCAAAGGATTGTCGGAAGAGACGATCCGGCTGATTTCCGCCAAGAAGGAAGAGCCGTCCTGGATGCTGGAATTCCGCCTGGATGCTTTCCGGCGCTGGCAACAGATGGAAGAACCCAACTGGGCTCGGGTGAGCTATCCCAAGATTGATTACCAGGATATTATCTACTACTCCGCGCCCAAGCAGGCTAAACCCAAGCTAAAAAATCTGGATGAAGTGGATCCGGAACTGCTTCGGACTTTCGATAAGCTGGGCTTACCGCTGTCTGAACAGAAACGTCTGGCTGGTGTGGCGGTGGATGCAGTGTTTGACAGCGTATCGGTTGCCACCACCTTTAAAAAAGACCTGCTCAAGCATGGGGTCATCTTCTGCTCCATTTCGGAAGCCATGCGGGATTACCCGGAGCTGGTGAAGAAGTACATGGGCAGCGTGGTTCCGGTGACGGATAACTACTTTGCGGCGTTGAATTCGGCAGTCTTCACCGATGGTTCATTCGTTTACGTGCCGAAAGGCGTGAAATGCCCGATGGAGCTTTCCACCTACTTCCGGATCAATACGGAAGGCTCCGGGCAGTTTGAACGGACGCTCATCATTGCCGATGAAGGCAGCCAGGTGAGCTACCTGGAAGGTTGCACCGCTCCCCAGTTTGATACCAATCAGTTGCACGCCGCGGTGGTGGAACTGGTTGCGGAAAAAGACGCGCAGATTAAGTACTCCACCGTTCAAAACTGGTTTGCGGGCGATCCGAAAACCGGTAAAGGCGGTATTTACAACTTTGTGACCAAGCGGGGGCGCTGCAAGGGCGAAAATTCCAAGATCTCCTGGACGCAGGTGGAAACGGGCTCTGCTATCACCTGGAAATATCCCAGCTGCATTCTGGAAGGCGACAACTCCATTGGCGAATTCTACTCCGTTGCGCTGACCAATCACCTGCAACAGGCGGATACGGGCACCAAGATGATTCATATCGGCAAGAATACCCGGAGCCGGATTATCTCCAAGGGGATTTCTGCCGGAACGTCCAGCAATTCGTACCGGGGCCTGGTGTCGGTCAAAAAGTCCGCGCAGAATGCCCGGAACTTCACCCAGTGCGATTCCATGCTGATAGGCAAACGGTGCCAGGCCAATACGTTTCCTTATATTGATGTGCAAAATCCGACGGCCCAGGTGGAACATGAAGCGACCACGTCCAAAATCAGCGAGGAACAACTGTTCTACTTCCATCAACGTGGTATTGGAACCGAAGAAGCCGTCTCGGCCATTATCAATGGCTTTTGCACAGATGTCTTTAAGGAATTGCCCGGTGAGTTCGCCGTTGAGGCGACCCGCCTGCTAGGCCTCAAGCTGGAAAACAGCGTCGGCTAGGCCAGCGAACGCAGGGAAAGCCCTGCATCGAACAAAGATTCAACTTAAAAATGGAGAATTCCCGTGACAACCCCTATCCTCGAAGTTAAAAATCTTCATGCTTCCGTCAAAGTGGAAGCGGGCGCCACTGAGATCCTCAAAGGCATCAGTCTGACTGTGAATCCGGGCGAAGTGCATGCGATTATGGGGCCAAACGGTTCCGGAAAAAGTACGCTTTCCAAGGTGGTGGTTGGCCATCCGGCGTTTGAAGCGACCTCTGGCGAAGTGCTGTATAACGGCGAAAATTTGCTGGACAAAGAACCGGAAGAGCGGGCGCGTGACGGGATTTTCCTGGCGTTTCAGTATCCGGTGGAAGTGCCGGGCGTAAATAACGCCAGCTTTTTGCGCATGGCCTACAACGCCAAAATGCAGCATGAAGGCAAAGATGAGCTTGATCCGTTGGAATTTGAAGATCTGCTGGCGGAAAAAGCAAAGATTGTTGAAATGGACCCGACTCTGCTGCATAACCGCTCGGTGAACGAAGGTTTTTCCGGCGGGGAAAAGA
>DATNQC010000249.1:0-2123 GCA_036702885.1 Oculatellaceae cyanobacterium
CGTTTCGGTTTGGCGGCTTGCAGTCAGAGTGGCGGGAGGCATGGCAAATTTCCTTTTTTCCGCTGTCTTATGATGACGATTGCCGAAGTGTCGTTCGGGAGGTTTCCCTCATGAATGTAATGGCTCGGCTTCTACCCAAGCCGCTTGGTTACCCCAGGTTATAACTTGAATTACTATGAATAAAAACCAAAACCGAACGAACAGTTGCAAAGTCCGGTCCATTTTCCGGAACGGCACCCATTTTCCTATAAAGGCGTCATTCTGTCACGATATGTTGAACCCTGCTGAAAATACGGGTGTTGAGCGCCTCTTTGGCTGAGCTTCAATTCAGTGAAAAATAACCGGAAAATTTGGGCCATCAAACGGCAACCAGGTCTGCTTCGGATTTTTCCGGCGTTGGCGGTGCGGGTGGCTTTGGATCTTTTTGCCTGTTTGCAATGGCTTGCAGGGGATCCAAATTGCTGCGGACCGCTTCGATTGCATTTAATAGATCTTGTTGCGTATAAGTTAATTCTATTTTAGGAGGTTCCAGTTTAGAGGGTTGCAGCCATTTTTTTTTGTTTTGTTTGGCGATTTGATTTAATTCATCCAGTTTTTCTTTGGGGAGATTTAAAAGCGCCCGTCCTTGCAGAATTGTGATGGCCTGCTCGACTTTTCGTCCCGTAAAGCCTTGCGATGCTTGGACAATTGAGTCCATGTCCACGGGGCAGGAAGGAGTTAATTCTTTTTGTTGTAGATACAAACGGTACATTTCGGCCAGTTCTTGGTCATTCGGGGCTGGAACGTTAATAATCTGGTGGAAGCGGTTGCGCAATGCCCCATCAATCTGCTCAGGTTCGTTGGATGCCCCAATGACCAGCAGTTCCTTGCCGGATAAGCCTTTAATGCCATCCAGCATTTTCAATAGACGCGTCAGGGTTTTGTAATCTTCGCTGTTGAGGGAGGTTTCCTGGTTCCGGCTGCCCAGCGAATCCACTTCGTCCAGGAAAATCACAATCCGTTTTTCTGGCAGCCTGCGGAGTTTTTTCTCCAGTTTGGCCAGATTTTTGGGACCGGTTCCCGGCATCAACTGCACTAGGTTATCGCAATGGAGGTTGACGAAGGCAGTATCTTTCAACTGGGAGGCAACGGCTTTGGCCAGCATGGTTTTTCCGGTTCCCGGTGGTCCGACAAACAATAGATAGCTGTTTGCGCCTCGCGGGTCGTTTTTGTGGAGATATTGGAACAAATCCGGATATTCCTGCCGTTTAAGGAATGCTTTGAGTTCCTGCTTTGCCCGCTCATGCCCCACGACCTGTTCGAAACCGATTGACTGCAGTTTTTTAGACGGCAGTATTTCATAAAAGTCTTTCATAAAGCGGTTCGGACCCATGAAGTTGAAGACAGACTCGATGACCCGTGCGACCGCAGGTCCTAACAGCGCTGAAACGATATTTGAAATGGCCATATAGCGCATTCCACTTCCAAGGCTCTGAGCCGCCATCTCTTGGAAGCCAGGGGAAGCGTCTGCCTTGCCAAACCGGACGTCGGACGGCCTGTTTGCAGCGAAAGCCGCGGAAACTGCCGGGAATGATGGTGAGATAGGCGCTGTGATGGTTTGCATAAAACGCTCGAATTATTTAGGGCTTTACCATACAACAATCCTCAAATATCAGAATTGCCAAATGGTGTGAAATGATGCCGACTCCTAAAGACGCTTTGTCGGACTTCCAAGAGGTTGCGTCCTGGTGGCTTTATCGCTAATATGGGGCGGTTACCGTACCACTCGTATCGGTTTTATTTTGGGAGGAGCGCACTTGATGCGATTCAGACGTTTTACGCCGATGCTCGCGGCATCGCTGGCCTTTTTGTTTATGCAGGCAAGCAATTTAAGCCTGCTTGCGCTGGCGAATGACGTACAGAGCGGCAAAGGGCATTCTCCGATTCAGGCAGCCGCCCTGGTGGAAGCCCACCACCTTCCTGCCGTTCTGGACAAGAATATTCGGGATGCGATTACGGAAGTCTACGGTGCGGAACAAGCGCCGGAAATTTATCACCGTGTTCTGCAAATTATTGCCGAAACCCGAAAAAATCGCCCTGCCGCGCTGATTGAGCAGGACATGCAGCGCTCCCCCGACTGGTAC
>DATNQC010000277.1:0-3764 GCA_036702885.1 Oculatellaceae cyanobacterium
ATGCAGTTTTCCTCTGTTACTACAGGGGGTGATGCCTATGCAATTTTTAATGTTGAGCTTAATCGTGCCCGAGGTACGCACACTGGAAAGAAGCAGGACCCACTTCCCAAAAAACAATTTAGAGTCTCCAAGCGGCATGAATTCTACAAGTTCTGGATGCGTACCGAATTGAGATTTCCAACGAGGCTGTCGAATTTTCACGATTATATGGGTAATCTCAAAGGGTTGTTGTTTGTTGCCCCGATTCAAAACGGACGGCTCATCAATAAGCAAATATGTCTTCTGGAGATCGAGGCGGATACGATTCGACAGGCATTTTTTCCGAACAGTATCCAAACATCATCCGGACAACATCCGGACAACATCCGGACAAGAATCCCGGACAAGGAATCGGCTCTATCCCTTACAGATAAAGGCTTACAGCCAATTCAAAGTACGTGTGCGCCAAACTACGGTAATACGGCCACCAGTAAGAATGGCTATCAGGGTGTAGACACTGTCGTTAAGAAGAAGCTGTCAGTAGTAAAGTGGTTAGCGGATTACGAGGCTTACGAGGCGGAACAGTGCACGGCTAATGCCTATTTGAAGATAAGAGGACGCGGATGACAATCGAACCTAAAGAAAAAATCAAGCAGCAGAAGCAAGCAGAGAACCCGCTTGTGAGGAGCGTGACTACTCCCGAGTGCCTGAGCGCTTCGTTGCTGACCCTGTGTCACAACCTTGAAGAAGAACAGGTCGTGGATATGGTCAGTGAGTTGCAGCGTCAATCAGCTGCGGTTTGCGGTGATGATCTCTCCCGCTTAGAAAGCATGCTCACGGCACAAGCACACACACTGGATGGGCTGTTCGCAAAGATGGCAAGCAAGAGTGTTACTGCAGGCAATGTCGAATTGATGGATCGCTTCTTGCGACTTGCCCTGCGAGCACAGAATCAGGCGAGAGCCACCATTCAAACTCTGGCAGAAATCAAACAGCCCAAACAGTTTGCCTTCGTGCAGCAGGCCAATATCGGCAGTCAGGTTCAGGTCAATAATCAACAACCCACGCGCACGCGGAAAAAAGCAAATGCGCAAAACGAACTATTGGAGCAACAAAATGGCGAACGGATGGACACCAGAGCGACGCGCACGGCAGGCGGAACTGATACGCAAATGGCAACCTTGGTGCCAAAGCACCGGACCCAAAAGTAAAGAGGGGAAAGCGACTTCTGCGCAGAATGCCTGGAAAGGCGGCCTGCGCCCGATGTGCCGCGAGCTGGCTCAGACATTGCGCCAACAGAAGCGTGATCTTTTAAAATTTAGCTATTAACCAACGAGGTACACCATTGTCGGGTGCTGAGTGAATTGGTTTCTCGGTGCCGTTTAAAGAATTCGGCCTTATTGGCAGATATGCTGGTCTTGGGGTGTAAGATCCCACCCGGGGAGGATACTCTCCGGTATGGATTGTCTCTTCCGATTTTGGATAAGAAAAATACTTAAGCATTTGATTCGCTATAAAGCTTGGCGACTTCCTGGGCAGTTGCGGATGCAAATTCGATTTCGTGCATAATTGAAGTGGCTTGGTGAGAGATATTTGCTTATCTCCCATCATATTCCAACAACAGCCGGCCAGTCACCTGCTCCAGCTCCCTAAACGCTTGCTTAGCATCGTTGCGCGTGCTGTGCGTCTCGGCCTTTGAGAATTCAGGGTAGGGGTTGATGACTTTTTCTGGCTGATGGATCACATTTGGCTTCGTATCATTCATTGCGTTAGCGAGAGCGATTCTTGTAATTACTCCGACGGGAATACCAAGTAATGGACCTCCTAAAAATGTAGCAAATGAACCTGCTGTACCAGCTATAACAGAAAGCCATCCGCGTTTGACACCATTTTCGATTGCGACTTCGACAGATTTCTTTCTGGTCATTACCTGGAAGACCTCAGTAAGGGCAATTATCAGAGCGGAGCCCATTATTACGTCTGAAGCGGAATTGCCAGCGTTTACCGCGTTGCCGATTTGGTCACGTAGGTGATCGGAAGAAACATCAGCCATAGAGACGGCGTCATCGTTATGGCCGAGCATTTCGCTGGTCGCGATGATGGGCACATCGGGATAGCGCTCGAGAGCTTGATTGATATATGAGGCCGAATCGGTGGCTTTTAGCTGAAGAAATAAACCAGAATCTGTGCCGTCCTCGTTGATAATCTTTAGGTCCCATCCGACTTGTGTAGCGCTTTCGGCCAAAACTGCTTTCTGACCTGGCTCCAGTAGCATGTCCCCCACCTGTATGCCGGCATTGAGCTGGTCCCTGACCTCAATCTCGAACAGCTTTCCATTCCATGCATTCATTAACCCTTCGATTTCATCTTTGCTACGATCATTGAGGGATTCGATATCAAGATTGGGAAAGGCAGTGTGAAAAGCCTCTTTGATATTATCTGGCATGGCCGCGACGTCGATTTCGTTTCCACCCATTATTGCTTGCAGGGTCAGTCCAACAGCTATGGCATCGACAATATCCTGCTGACGTTCATGCACGTATTTTCTGTACAGATGATCGAAGCCAGAACGCACATCTGGCTGGCTCCATTGATATTGCTTGTAGTAATTCTGAGCTAGTTGATCTACGTCATCCACAGTAGCGCTCCGACTAGCACAACCAATATACAGCTTATTGCTAAAAATGCTTTGGAGTGCGAGTGCATTTTGCGGATATATGCTTCCTCACGCTGCTTATGCTCTATCAACAGCGTCAGTGCCTTTTCATAAAGTAATTGCGCCTCCTCCTGTTTTTTATGAATTTTATCCATCTCAGTTTTAGCAGTGGACTTGATGTCACTCTCGAAGCGAGATTTTAGACTTTCGACCTGAAACACCTCTTGCTTGACGGAATCAATAGACACCTGCATTTTCTGCAGCTCCTTGTGCATACCCAGTAGCACAGCCCCGTGCTTGTTTGAGAATTCTTCTAGGCTGCGTTCAAGATCGAATTTCACTTATCAGGCTCCATTTTTGAAAGACACGCATTTGCTGGTTATTTATTAACCACAATAGTTACGCCTTAATCTGCTCATTTTTTATGACTCCGTTCTTCCCAGGAAACCATTTCTTCAAGTTGTATCACGTACTGTCTTTGTATCGGAGTCATGGTGCTTAGCAATCAGAAAATGATCTACTCGATCAGCGGAGGCGCCGGGTTGATTTCCAGCATTGCCATTTTTTCGTGCTGCGCCAGGTGTTCCATCCCTGTCATTTCGGCCAGCGCCTGCTGCTCCTTTTCGACCTGTATCGTCAAATAATCCAGCAGTTCGCCCTTGTCCAGCAGGGTTTTCACCCGGTTGGGCCAGCCCAGCATCCACCGGTTGGCTATCGCTACTGCGAGCGTTCCCATCCGGTAAATCGTTTTCCGCATTTCCAGCGGGTACAGTTTCGCGTTCGTCAGCTCTTGCATTTGCGATCTCCTGAGCATTGGTAACGTTATTTTTTACATAATTCCGTGGGGGCCGCAAGCTAACTGTTCATTTTGTTGGTTTTTGACTTGTTGGGCCAGAACAACATAGTCTGGCCTTAAAGCTTACGTCGTTGGAGAGGCACGTCGATTTAAGCAAGGTGGGTTTTCATAATTGACCCTCTCAAACTCAAAAAGGGGCTGTAGTAGATAAGCTTGAATGATAAGCTTATCGAATGAAGATAACTCATTGTAAGTTATTAAGAAAACACCAGCTAAGGCTGCTTGAATATTTTGTTCTGGAAGTGACGGCTAGATCGGCGGCCGATTTGATAG
>DATNQC010000270.1:0-4690 GCA_036702885.1 Oculatellaceae cyanobacterium
GACCACATCCGTCTTGGGTTCCTGCTGGAAAACCTGAAAAATTTCCCCGATATGTTCCACATCATAGGTCAAGTCGGCATCCAGCATAATCAGATACCGCCCGTGGGAAGAACGGATGCCCTGTTTAATCGCTTCTCCACGTCCCTTATTGGAAGGAAAGGAAATCACGCGAATGTTGGGATACTGCTCCTGCGCCTTTTGTAGAATTGCCAGAGTCCCATCCGTACTGCCATCGTTAATCAGCAGCATTTCGGTTGCCAGCTCGGGAAAACGATGGGACAAGTATTGCTGAACCGTTTCAATCGTATTCAAAATCCCGGCTTCCTCGTTGTAGCAGGGGATGATAATCGTCAGCTCAAGAACTTTGGACAAGTCCGCAGAACAGGCAAGCTTATCTGCTGGCAATGGCGTGGTCATATACTTCCCAATAGCTTGGTACGATGCAGGGTATCTTAGCACGAACGGACAGCAAAGCTGAATTACAGCTATTTACTCTGCTTTTCTCCATTCGCGCTTCAGAGGTCACCTGACTACTAAGTAGCAGCCATACCACTACAAGCGCCCTTTCTCCCAAGCCGAAGACTTCCTAGCACCGGCTTTCTCACAGTCCAGCGCACGCCTTGCCTGGGAGAACACGACATCAAACATGGGTTCAGTCAATTTACCGGTAAAGGTATTCTGTTGGCTGGGGTGATACGAACCAATCAGGGTCAGCCCACTGGGCAATTCATAAACCAGGCCATGGCCGAACTGTGGTTTTTTCCCACTTCCCCAAGCCAGCTGCGGTTCTTTCAGGATGGTGTCAAATGCCAACTTACCCAGCGCAATCACCACGCGAAGGTTTTTCAGCAATTGAAGCTCATTGCTTAAATAAGGCCGACAATTGGCAATTTCCTGCCGGGTCGGTTTGTTTTCCGGAGGGGCGCAATGCGCAGCCGCGGTGATATAGCAGTCCTTCAGAAACAGACCATCCGAAAGATTTCTGGATTCGGGCTGATTGGCAAACCCGGCCTTATACAGCGCCCGATACAACCAGTCTCCGCTCCGATCCCCAGTAAACATCCGCCCCGTCCGATTCCCCCCCTGAGCCGCCGGAGCCAGACCAACAATCAGCAGCCGCGCACTGGGATCGCCAAAGCTGGGAACAGGCCGCCCCCAATACAGTTCGTGCTCGTGACGCTTCACCTTGACTTCCGATACCGTCTCTCGCCATGCTACCAGCCGTGGGCAGCGGCGACACTGAACCATCGCCTCCAACAAGGCCTGAATAGAGGGAAAATCAAAAACTTCATCGGGTGGATTTGGATTCATACGTCTATTGAACATGGTTCACAGCCGTTTCACAAGCGTAGGCATCAAAAAGGACAGGCCCAAAAACCTGTCCTCTGGAGAGACATCCCACAAATCCTTTTTCTCTATGAGGAATATCTCCAAATACTTAAAGCCGTTGGCCTCCGCCAACCCGCTATTTCTTGTCGAGGTATTGCTTCACAAAGTGATAGCCCGCACCGGAACCAGCACCGACTACAGCACCGGTTGCTTTATCCCGTCCGGTAGCGTGATTCACACCTGTGCCAATCACAGCCCCCTGCAAGGAGCGACGCAGCAAGGGCTTATCTTTCAGGTATTTCGATTGGGACATCAGCCCGGTTCCGGCACCGACCACAGCACCGGTTGCGGCTGCTTTACCCACAGTCGCCCGATCACTCATCGCACCAACCGCGACACCGGCAGCAGCACCCACGGCAGCCTGCTTGACCACCGGCTTGTTCAGCAGACTATCACCTGCAAAAGATACGGGAGCCAAGGAGGCCATCAAAACGGTTAAAGCCGAAAAGGCCAACGGTTTTAAAATCTGCTTCATGGTTCTCTCATCCTATTCCAATTGTTAACGGGGCCCCGAAAAAGGGATCTTTCACTATTGTATGTCTGATGACGCAAGTTGAGGTTCAATTGTTCCGCTTCATCAGCAAAAGAATCGTGGAGGTCCAGGCTATCCATGCGGAGAATCGAGAAAAAGGGCGTCATTCGGTATCATGCATGCGCTGATCCGAGGTTTGCCTCATGAACACTGCCATTCTACCCTTTATGTTTGCCGCTGCGCTTCTTTTGATATGCATCACGATTCTCCTGATTCTTTCGCCATCTAAACAAGCCAAGGGTTGGTACACTTTTTTCCTGTTGAGCGCCCTGGTCTGGCTTTGGATCCTGGCCATCAAGCCACAGTGGGCAGGCAGCCTTCTGCTGTTTATTTTGCCACTGCTATGGCTAGCCGGCAGCATGAAAGTCAGCGCACCTTTGGTATCAAATGCCAGCCAGCCTCATCAACCGGATGATGAACCCAGGGTCACCCAGGAGCAACTCAAGGGCTCTGCGGGAACCTTGGAGGCGCTTCGCATCTATTTTTTACTACTGGTGATCGCACTGGCGCTATTGATGACCGTCACCGCCGCCCTGTTTGGTACAGGCTATTTTGCCGGGTAAACACCCCTACGGCGTAACAGGAACGGAATCCTTCCAATTACCGAAGGTTTTACGCTGCTCCCAGTGCCAAGTGGTTTCCACCGTACGTTTCAGATCGTACTCCGGAACCCAGCCCAACAGTTGCCGCGCTTTATCCGCATTGGCAATCAGGCGCGCCGGATCTCCCGGACGGCGTGGGCCATACACCACTGGAATTTCCTGGCCCGTCACTTCACGACAGGCTTCCAATACTTCTAGAACGGACGCCCCATGCGCAGTGCCCAAGTTAAAGACTTCGCCGCCTGAGTGCGTATCCAGATAATCCAGCGCCTTAAGGTGAGCGTCTGCCAAATCGTTGACATGGATATAATCCCGGATACAGGTCCCATCCGGCGTATCGTAATCCGTGCCGTAGACTTGAATCACATCCCGCCGTCCGGCTGCGGTTTGCAGAATCAGCGGAATCAAATGCGTTTCCGGTTCATGACATTCGCCCAGCAGCCCACTTTCATCCGCACCTGCCGCATTGAAATACCGAAGCGCCACATAAGACCATCCCTTGGAAAGGGCATAGGCATGCAAGGCCTGTTCGATCATCAACTTGGTGGAGCCATACACATTAATCGGCGCTTGCGGGTGGTTTTCATCTATCGGCAGTCGCTGGGGATGGCCATAGGTGGCACAGGTGGACGAAAACACCATTCGGCGCACACCGCAGGCTTCCATCGTTTTCAGCAGACTCAGCGTCTTGACCACGTTATTCTCAAAGTACTTTTCAGGCTTTTCCTGTGATTCTCCCACGTAGCAGCTAGCCGCAAAATGCACAACCGTCCGAATGTCATAACGCGTTAGCAAATCCGCAATCACATCCGATTGATTAATATCAGCCTGCACAAAATGAATCCGGGGAGAATGCGAAACGGCTTCTACATGCCCTTCCGATAAATTATCGACAGTGACAATTTCCGCCTGTGGGTTGCGGGTCAAAAATCGCTGTATAAAGTGGCTACCGATATATCCAGCCCCGCCCGTTACCAGAACCATACTCAATCCTCAAAAAACGTTATTGGCTGCGCAGTGTCAGCAGCCCTTGCCCTCGGTCAATTTCAAACCGGAACAAACCGAGAACATCCATGCCGATAATACCATCAACAGCTTTATTCGACAGGTCTTTCAATACAGCAAACCGAACATTTTCTATGTCATGTTTACCCAAACGCAGGTGCCCATAAACCAATGGGGCTTGAACAAAGCCATTCGCCGTTTCCGCAGTCATCACCTGCGACAATGGTATCAGTTGATATCGGGGCGCCTTGTTGTTAAAAATAATCGAAATGGATGCTCCCGTATCCAGCAGGAAGCGTCCTTTTTCTCCATTAATATCCGCCATGACATAGGTTAGATTGCCGCGCGTTTCAATTTTCATTGTGTCGGTGACGGCATTTTCCAGCTCCGGAGGGACGCGTTTACCAGTGATTTCAAAAAAGCGGCGTGCGGCAATACTGTTTTCTAAAGGATGCAGCTCCAGTGAACGCCGATACATAGCCGCAGCTTCCGCAGCTTGCCCCATCTCGTCATATAAGCGAGCCAACCCGAAAACTTGCAAATAGTCTTTGGGATTCATCGCCAGCCCGCGCTGTCGGATCTCCAGAGCCTGTTCCCATAACCCGTAGACGGAATAACTCAGCGCATATTGATTCCAATAGTAGTAATAGTGTGGTTGCGCCGCCACCAGTTTTTCATAAATGGGAATGGCTTCATCCCGACGATCCTGTTCAACAAGCAACGTCGCCTTGGCAATCTGGTAATCTCCGTTATCGGGTTGCAGTGCAATGGCTTTCTCAATACTTTCCAGGGCGAGCGCTGGGTTTCCCGTGGTTTTTGCCAAACCGCTCCGCAAATAATAGTAGTGGGCATTATTCGGTTCCAGTTGGATCAGTTGCTCCAGCGTTTCTTTGCCTTCGTGCGTTTTGGCCTGACTGGATAATACGTTGAACTTTAGCCTCAAATATTCCGGTTTCTCCCGAAGCGCCAAAGCCTGATTCACCCGAAGCAGACAGGTATCCAAAAACTGCCGTCCACAGGCATCTTGCGCCTTGGCAAAAAAGGAGTCCGCTTTTTTCGCGTTTTCGGCAACCGTCACCCCGTATACAATCGCCATCCCAAGAGCGCAAAAAGCGGAAAGCACCAGCACGAGCCGAAGCACGGTTTTATCGCTACTACTTTC
>DATNQC010000281.1:0-16512 GCA_036702885.1 Oculatellaceae cyanobacterium
CTACCAACGCTTGCTGAACTACATTGTGCCGGATGTCGTGCATGTGCTGGCGGACGGTCGAATCATCAAGTCTGGAGGGAAGGAGCTGGCGTTGGAACTGGAAGAAAAAGGGTACGACTGGCTGCTGGAAGGCGCCGTCTGCCAAAAAGCCTAGGAGTTTGTAAGGATGACCGCCGCCGTGCTGAACCGAACCGAGAATCTGACCTGGAACTTTGCCGATGGGCGAGCCATTCGCGAGCGGTTGGACCGTCTCACCCAAGCCTGTCCAGACTCTTTTACAGATGTGCGCTTTCAGGCATTGGAACGGTTTGAAGCGCTTGGGATGCCCACGCGCCGCTTGGAAGCCTGGAAGTATATCAATCTTCGTCCGCTGATGTCCCAGCCGTTTTGCGTAACGGTTCCGGATGAGGACGTGTCCCGGATGGCGCTAAAGGCGCATTGGCTGGCGGATGAATCCGTTATCCGGCTGGTGTTTGTGAATGGCCGCTTCAATGAAGCGCTTTCCGAAAATCTGTTGGGGCTTTCCGTTGGCAGCTTGAAAGACGCTGAGCCAGAGCAAGTCCAAGCTCTCCTGAGCGAGCGTCTGGGTGAAGAATCGGATGCATTTGCAGCCCTGAATACGGCGCTGTTTGAGGATGGCGCTTTCATCTCCGTGGCGGATGAGCAGGCGATTGATTCACTGATTCAGGTGTTGTTTGTCACGACGTCTCCGGAAGCAGTGGCGCTGCATCATCGCAATATTTTCCTGTTGGGCAAGCAGGCGAAAGCTCGTTTCCTGGTTCAGCATGTGGGCCTGACGAGCGCAGTTTGCCTGAATAACACGGTGAGCCAGTTTGTCCTGAAGGACGGCGCACAAGCCGAATGCACGCTGGTTCTGGCGGAAGGCCGGAATAGCTGGAATTTGTTCAATACCCGCTGCACATTGGGCGAACACGCAGCCTTGAATCTGACGACTGTGGCTTTGGGGGGCGCGGTGAATCGTCATTCCGTCAGTTCGCTGCTTCAAGGCGAAAAGGCGGAGCTTCGCCTCAACGGGCTGGATGTGCTGGATGGCCGCACCGAAATGTATCATCACATCGTGACAGAACACTGGGTGCCGAATGCGGTGAGCGAGCAAACATACAAAGGCATTCTGGATGAGGAAAGCAAGTCCGAGTTCAATAGCTTGGTGTTTGTGGCCACCGGTGCGGATGGCACGGATTCTCACCAGTTGCACAAAGTGCTGTTGCTTTCGGATGATGCTCGGGTCTGGACGCGGCCGCAATTGCAGATTAACGCGGATGATGTGAAATGCGCGCACGGTGCGGCGGTTGGCCAGCTGGAAGAAGAACAGTTGTTCTACCTGGCAAGCCGTGGTTTAAGCCGGGGGCTTGCAAAAAGCCTGCTGACGTATGGTTTTGCTGAAGATGTCATCCAGAGAATTGCCGATCCGCTGGTTCGGCAGTATCTGGACGTTCGCGTTCTGGATAACCTGCACGGCGCCTGCGCCGTCTTTAAGAAAGAATTGGGAGCGTAACCAATGGTGCCCGTTATGGAACAGATGAATGCGAACGCCCTGACCGATGCGGAAGCGCTGAAGCTGCGGGCTGATTTTCCAGTGCTGGAACAGCAGGTGTACGGAAAACCATTGGTTTATCTGGATAACGCGGCGACCACGCAAAAGCCCAAAGCGGTTATTGATCGGATTACGAATTATTACACCTACGAAAACGGAACCGTGCGGCGTGGTGTGTACAAATTGAGCGAACAATCCACGCAGGCTTTTGATGAGGCCCGTCGCAAGGTGGCGGCATTGCTCAACGCACCAAGTGCGAATGAGGTCATTTTTGTGCGCGGCACAACCGAAGCGATTAACCTGGTGGCTTCCAGCTACGGGCGCACGTTTTTCCAGCCGGGCGACGAGGTAATCATCTCCGCGCTGGAGCACCATGCCAATATTGTCCCCTGGCAGCAAATTTGCTTGGAGCGAGGGGCAACACTTAAAGTCATCCCCTGCAATGATGCTGGCGAACTGGATATGGAAGCGTATGAGCGGCTTCTGTCCGGGAAAACCAGATTTGTTGCGGTTGGGCATGTCTCTAATGCGCTTGGAACCATTAATCCGGTGAAGCACATCATTGATAAAGCTCATGCACTGGGGGTCCCGGTTCTGGTGGATGGCGCACAGGCCGCGCCGCATATGCCGGTGGATGTTCAGGCATTGGATTGTGATTTCTATGCGTTTTCCGGTCATAAGATTTACGGCCCTACCGGTGTGGGCGTGCTGTATGGCAAGATGAAGCACTTGGAGGCCATGCCGCCTTATCAGTGCGGCGGGGATATGATTCACTCCGTGACGTTTGAGAAAACCATTTTTGCCAAACCGCCAGCCAAATTTGAAGCGGGTACGCCAGCTATCGCGCAGGTGATTGGCTTGGGCGAAGCCGTGGATTATGTTCAGGCCATTGGGCTGGATCGGATTGGGCGTTATGAAGATGAGTTGCTGAAGTATGCAACCGCCCGGATGCTGGAAATCCCAGAAGTGCGCCTGATTGGCACAGCTTTCGAAAAGGCGGGGATTTTGTCATTTACGGTGAAAGGTGCGCACCCGCATGATATTGGCACCATCCTGGATCGGGAAGGGATTGCGATTCGTGCGGGCCATCACTGTGCACAGCCGGTTATGGAACGCTTCGGTGTGCCGGCGACTGCGCGGGCATCCTTTTCGTTCTACAATACCCGCGAGGATGTTGATCGCCTGATTGACGCCGTGCATATTGTCATCAAAATGTTCAACTAGAGAGTCCGATGTCCGACTACAACGAGCTTTATCAGCAAATCATCCTGGAGCACAACAAGAAACCACGCAATTTCAAGGTCGTGGAGTCGGCAAATGCCTATTCACTGGGTAAAAATCCGCTCTGTGGCGATCAATTCGCCGTCTATACCAAGCTGGATGCTGAAGGCAAGATCGAGGACATCGGCTTTCAGGGAGATGGTTGCGCCATTTCCAAGGCAAGTGCATCCCTGATGACCAATGCCGTGAAAGGCAAAACGCGGGATGAAGCGCTGCAAATGAAAGAAGAATTTCAACAGCTTTTGACCGGACAGTTGGATGCAACCGATGAGCATCACCTGGGCCGGCTGACGATTTTGGCAGGTGTGAAGGAGTATCCGGTGCGCGTGAAATGCGCGACATTGGCTTGGCATACTCTGGCGGCCGCATTGGAAGGTCAGGCTGAAGCCACCACGGAGTAGCATCTGTATAGTGCTTTGGCGGTTGCTGCTGTTTGGGAGCGTGGGATAAAAACAGACGTCTTGGGACAGGGCTCCCATGGGTTTAGTGCGGCAAAGGTCTGCAATGCCCGCTTCGGCAAGATGGGGACGGGCTGATCGCTTCCAGATAAAAAATCTAAAAAAAGGGCTTGCATTCTTCGGATTCCGATCTATGATACTGGAACCCTCTGCAATGAGGGACTTGTTCACCTCCTCATTCACAATCACCTTTGGCGCAGATACAACAACAGAGAGTTGGCGCGGGTTTTATTGCGAAAACGGAACGGTAAACGAAGGTCATCAAAAACACGGTTGACAAACCAAACGCCTTCGGAATAAGATACGAGTCCCCTCGGTACAGAGAACCTTCGAAAGGGTAAAGCATTACCGCTAAAGGGTTTTGCTGATACGGAAGAAGGTAAACGAAGGTAAACAAACCGGTTGACACCGAAATTCCTTCGAAATAAGATTCAAATCCCAAGGATGCGAATCACCCCGAAAGGTTAGTCAAATCAGCCAAACGGGAACGTAAACGAAGGTAAACAAAACGGTTGACACCAAAAAACCTTCAAAGTAAGATTCAAATCCCTGAGTCGAGTAGCTGAAGCGAAAGACAAAATCAGGTTAGTACCTTGAAAACTGAATACTTGGAACACTAAAAGACTCCGTTCAAATCTAAAACGAGAGCCAATCAAACAGGAAACTTCCTGAAAGAATTCTTGAGTCTTAACGACTCACGTTCAAGCCGAAAGGTTTGAAATGAAAGATTTCTGTAATGAAGAGTTTGATCCTGGCTCAGGACGAACGCTGGCGGTGTGCTTAATACATGCAAGTCGAACGATGAGGCCCTTCGGGGTACATCAGTGGCGGACGGCTGAGTAACACGTAGGTAACGTGCCCTTTACTGGGGGATAACACTGGGAAACCGGTGCTAATACCGCATAAGTAAGAAGCTGAAATGCTTCTTATTAAAGATTTTTCGGTAAAGGATCGGCCTGCGTCTGATTAGCTAGTTGGTAGGGTAATGGCCTACCAAGGCAATGATCAGTAGTTGGTCTGAGAGGATGACCAGCCAGAGTGGGACTGAGACACGGCCCACACTTCTACGGAAGGCAGCAGTAGGGAATTTTGCGCAATGGGCGAAAGCCTGACGCAGCAACACCGCGTGTAGGATGAAGGTCTTCGGATCGTAAACTACTGTCAGCAGGGAATAATTTTGACTGTACCTGCAGAGGAAGCATCGGCTAACTACGTGCCAGCAGCCGCGGTAAGACGTAGGATGCAAGCGTTGTCCGGAATTATTGGGCGTAAAGAGTTCGTAGGCGGTTGCTTAAGTCTGATGTTAAAGCCCGGAGCTTAACTCCGGCATGGCATTGGAAACTGGGCGGCTAGAGTGTGGTAGAGGTATCGGGAATTCCTGGTGTAGCGGTGAAATGCGTAGATATCAGGAGGAACACCGGTGGCGAAAGCGCGATACTGGGCCATAACTGACGCTGAGGAACGAAAGCCAGGGGAGCGAAAGGGATTAGATACCCCTGTAGTCCTGGCCGTAAACGATGGATACTAGGTGTTGGAGGATTCGACCCCTTCAGTGCCGTAGCTAACGCGATAAGTATCCCGCCTGGGGAGTACGACCGCAAGGTTGAAACTCAAAGGAATTGACGGGGGCCCGCACAAGCGGTGGAACATGTGGTTTAATTCGATGCAACGCGAAGAACCTTACCTGGGCTTGACATCCTCGGAACCCTGCGGAAACGTGGGGGTGCCTTCGGGAGCCGAGAGACAGGTGGTGCACGGTTGTCGTCAGCTCGTGTCGTGAGATGTTGGGTTAAGTCCCGCAACGAGCGCAACCCTCGTGGTCTGTTGTTACAGGTCGTAAGATGCTGAACCCTCAGGCCAGACTGCCGGTGACAAACCGGAGGAAGGTGGGGATGACGTCAAATCATCACGCCCCTTATGTCCAGGGCTACACACGTGTTACAATGGGTAGTGGACAATGGGTTGCTTGGCAGCGATGTCTGGCAAATCCCCTAAACCACCCCTCAGTTCGGATCGTAGTCTGCAACTCGACTACGTGAAGTCGGAATCGCTAGTAAACGCAGATCAGCACGCTGCGTTGAATACGTTCCCGGGCCTTGTACACACCGCCCGTCACACCACGAAAGAAGGCTATGCCCGAAGTCGGTGCCCTAACCCTCTGGGAAGGAGCCGCCGAAGGCAGGGCTTTTGATTGGGGTGAAGTCGTAACAAGGTAGCCGTACCGGAAGGTGTGGCTGGATCACCTCCTTTCTAAGGAGAGCATGGATGACAAATTTGGTCGTCCGTACTCCGAGGTCGACGTCACTCATAACGGTGTGAAACAGCATTGTTTCGCTTAATATCCGTTGTGATGTAGCATACAGTTTCTAGGCACTTGTTTTTCTGTATGCAAAAGGCGCATTTGGCCGGAGTCGTTCCAAGTTATTCAGTTTCCAGGGTATTCCTGGATTGTACCTTGACAACTGCATAGGTAACGAATCTCTAAACAAAAGATTCTGTTTGCGTAATCTGTTTCAACGAGAAACCGTAAGTCGCAAGACTGATGGTTTTAGAAAATGATTACTCGCAGCCGTGATGTTGAGTCGTTAGATGAAACAGCACGGTAAAGGATGAATCAATGTTTTAGGTAAAGCTACAAAGAGCGCACGAAGGATGCCTTGGTACGAGCAGCCGATGAAGGACGCGGTAAGCAGCGATATACTACGGGGAGTTGCAAACAAGCCTTGATCCGTAGGATTCCGAATGGGGCAACCCCATCAGGGTAATGCCTGATGATCTGTATCCGAATCCATAAGATACAGAGGGTAAGCCAGGGAACTGAAACATCTTAGTACCTGGAGGAAAAGAAATCAAACCAGAGATTCCCCTAGTAGTGGCGAGCGAACGGGGAACAGCCTAAACCTCTTGCATGTCATAGCTGGCAGGCGTTGTGCAAGGGGGGTCGTGGGAACTCCCGCTGATACTGTCATATCAGCAAGAAGTTACAAATCCCTAGCTAGTCAAACACAGCTGGAAAGCTGGGCCATAGAGTGTGATAGCCACGTCGACGAAAGCGAAAGGACTTCTGGAGGTTTCCCGAGTAGTACGGTGCACGTGAAATACCGTATGAATCTGCGAGGACCATCTCGTAAGGCTAAATACTGCTCGTAACCGATAGTGAACTAGTACGGTGACGGAAAGGCGAAAAGAACGGTGGAAACCCGAGTGAAATAGAACCTGAAATCGTGTGCTTACAAGCAGTCAGAGCCCTATTGATAGGGTGATGGCGTGCCTGTTGAAGAATGAGCCGGCGAGTTACCTTCAGTAGCAGGTTAAGGGGTTAGTACCTGGAGCCATAGCGAAAGCGAGTCTGAATAGGGCGTTTATTGTTACTGGAGGTAGACCCGAACCCACGTGATCTAACCATGACCAGTGTGAAGCGTAGGTAACACTACGTGGAGGCGCGAACCCACGAATGTTGAAAAATTCGGGGATGAGTTGTGGTTAGGGGTGAAATGCCAATCGAACGTGGAGCTAGCTGGTTCTCCTCGAAATGTGTTTAGGCACAGCGTCGTATTTATCTTACCGGGGGTAGAGCACTGATTCGGTGCGGGCCCTAGAACGGGGTACCAAATCGAGACAAACTCCGAATACCGGTAATGTTACTGTACGGCAGTGAGACTACGGGAGATAAGTTCCGTGGTCAAAAGGGAAACAGCCCAGACCATCAGCTAAGGTCCCTAAATCTACGCTAAGTGATTAACGAGGTGTTATTTCATAGACAACCAGGATGTTGGCTTAGAAGCAGCCACCATTAAAAGAGTGCGTAATAGCTCACTGGTCAAGAGATAATGCGCGGAAAATGAACGGGGCTTAAGCGTAGTACCGAAGCTATGGCAGGAACACTTTGTGTTTCTGGGTAGAGGAGCGTTCCGCTGTAGGTTGAAGTATGACCGTAAGGACATATGGACGAACCGGAAGTGAGAATGCCGGCTTGAGTAGCGAAAACATTGGTGAGAATCCAATGCACCGAAAACCCAAGGTTTCCCACGGCAGGCTCGTCCGCGTGGGGTTAGTCGGAGCCTAAGGCGAGGCCGAAAGGCGTAGTCGATGGACATCAGGTTGATATTCCTGAACTATTGTTAAACCGTTATGAGCTGCGGAGGGACGCAGGAGGCTATGTACGCCGGCGATTGGATGTGCCGGTTCAAGCGTGTAGCTAGTTCATGTAGGAAAATCCGCATGAGCGTTAAGACGTGAGACGTGATGAGCAGGAGCTACGGCTCCAAAGGTACAGACGCCACACTGCCAAGAAAAGCTTCGCGAGCCAGGTTTGACAATATCCGTACCGTAAACCGCCACAGGTGGGTAGGTAGAGAATACCAAGGTGCGCGAGATAACCCTCTTTAAGGAACTCGGCAAAATAGCCTCGTAACTTCGGGAGAAGAGGTACCCTGGTAGCGTGTAAGGTCCATGCGGCCTGAAGCGTGATAGGGTTGCAGTGAAGAGTCCCAGGCGACTGTTTACCAAAAACACAGGTCTCTGCTAAGTCGTAAGACGATGTATAGGGGCTGACGCCTGCCCGGTGTCGGAAGGTTACGGGGACCGGTTAGCCGCAAGGCGAAGCTGGAAACCTAAGCCCCGATGAACGGCGGCCGTAACTATAACGGTCCTAAGGTAGCGAAATTCCTTGTCAGGTAAGTTCTGACCCGCACGAATGGCGTAACGATCTGGGAGCTGTCTCGAAGAGGGACTCGGTGAAATAGGAATGGCTGTGAAGATACGGCCTACGCATGCCAGGACAGAAAGACCCTATTGAGCTTTACTCTAACTTGTCATTGAAATTTGACTTTGCTTGCGCAGCATAGGTGGGAGGCTTTGAGACGAAGATTCTGGTCTTCGTGGAGCCGTCGTTGAGATACCACTCTTGCAAAGTTGGATTTCTAACAGTTTGCCGCACAATTCCGGCGACTGGACAGTGGCAGGCGGGGAGTTTGACTGGGGCGGTCGCCTCCTAAAGAGTAGCGGAGGCGCCCAAAGGTTCCCTCAGGCCGGATGGAAATCGGCCATAGAGTGTAAAGGCAGAAGGGAGCTTGACTGTGAGACCTACAAGTCGAACAGGGACGAAAGTCGGGCTTAGTGATCCTGCAGTTCTTCATGGAAGGGCTGTGGCTCATCGGACAAAAGTTACCATAGGGATAACAGGCTGATCTCCCCCAAGAGTCCACATCGACGGGGAGGTTTGGCACCTCGATGTCGGCTCGTCGCATCCTGGAGCGGTAGTACGTTCCAAGGGTTGGGCTGTTCGCCCATTAAAGCGGTACGTGAGCTGGGTTCAGAACGTCGTGAGACAGTTCGGTCCATATCCGGCATGTGCGCAAGAGATTTGAAGTGGATCTGACCTTAGTACGAGAGGACCGGGTCGGACGAACCGCCAGTGTACCGGTTATCACGCCAGTGGTAAACGCCGGGTAGCTGTGTTCGGAGTGGATAAGTGCTGAAAGCATCTAAGTACGAAGCCCACCACAAGATGAGATCTCTCACGGGGTTAACCCGGTAAGTGCCCAGGAAGATAATCTGGTTGATAGGCTACAGATGGAAGCATGGCAACATGTGCAGTCGAGTAGTACTAATCGCACGAGGGCTTTTCCTATTTTTGATTCATCAAACACAGAATTTAGAGATTAAGTGAAGCCACTGGTTTCACGCCTATGCAGTCCTCAAGGTTACTGAAAGGTTTCCTTGGTGGTTTAGCGACAGGAAAACTCCCGTTCCCATTCCGAACACGGCCGAAAAGACTGCTCGCGGCGACAATACTCGGACCGTAAGGTCCCGGGAAGATAGCTCTCCGCCAAGGGTTTATTTAGCAGAACGCCACTGATACGAATGTGTCGGTGGCGTTACTGTTTGGGGACGCTTACAATGAATATATGGATTCCTCGTCATGCAATGCGCTGGTTTTCTTCTTTTAATTTCTGGATGTGCCTTTGCCTCGGCTTGTGGCTTTTAGGCAACTTGTCCTTTGAATTTTGGTTGGTCGATTTAGCTGCACACTTTCAGGTGCAGTATGCCATTGCGTTGCTTATCCTGATTCTCGTTGCAGTTCGTCAGCGGCTGTGGGAACGTTTTTTCTTTTTGTGTTTCCCTTTGCTGTTTTGCTTGAATACGTTGTTACCCTATTTCCCTGCCCAAGAGGGCAAGACGGAAGTAACTAACCAGATGCCACCACGGCTTCGGATTTTACATGCCAACGTGTTGTTGAAGAATCGTAATCCACTACCGGTTCTCAAACTCATTCAAGAAACCGAGCCAGAGATTGTCTCCTTGCAGGAGGTGGACCCTGCCTGGCTAGAGCGATTAGCTCCTGTTTTAAAGCGTTACCCCTATCAAGTGACTGCTGTGAAACCGGGATGCATTTATGGTGTGGCTTTATTTAGCAAGTCTCCACTGGAAAATCCGGAAATTCATTACTATGGCGGAATTGGCCGACCAACGTTGCTTGCAGATCTTCAGTGGCAGGGACGGCGAATCACCCTGGTCGCAATGCATCCGCATTCTCCAGGCAGTTGGAAGCGTTACCTGTGGCGCAATATGCA
Source organism: Oculatellaceae cyanobacterium (assembly GCA_036702885.1). GTDB lineage: Bacteria > Cyanobacteriota > Vampirovibrionia > Vampirovibrionales > Vampirovibrionaceae > DATNQC01. Next base: position 9,870 of record DATNQC010000281.1, read on the forward strand.
ACTGTTTGCTTTCGCCAAAGCCCGAAAAACGCTAGGGCCTAACCTGATTGTGATGGGCGATTTGAATAACACGCCGTTTTCTCCCTCTTTCAAAACACTCCTGAAAGAAACGGGCTTACATAACTCTCGACAGGGGCAGGGGCTTTATCCTACTTGGCCAGCGGCTTTGCCTATGTTGTGGATTCCAATTGACCATATCTTGCTTAGTGATTCATTGCGTATTCATGCTATGCGAGTGGGGCCATACATCGGCTCGGATCACTTGCCCTTAATCGCAGAAGTAGAATGGCAATCGGCGATGCCAAAGAATTGATAAAACTGAGGTTGCCCTCATTTTTATATGAGCCGTATTCAAAACGGATGGCGTGCATTGCTGAAAGTAGGGCAAGTCTCTACAATAAAGATGAAAGAGCGGTTGGTGTCCGCTCGTTTATTTTGCGGGAAACCCTCATGTTCAGCGTTTTATGGCCGTTTAAACTGGCGCTTGGCCTTGTAAAAGCTCTTTTTAACCTGATTGTTTTCCTGAGTTGCGTTTTAACGGTTATGTCGTTCATGGGGGATAGGGGCTGGGTTTGGAGCCTTTCCACGCATTTCAGGATGCAATATCTGCTTATTCAGGCACTCGCCTTGCTGTTGATGGCTGTCACCTATTGGATGCGGCGGAAAGCGTGGGAGCAATCCGCTTTGTTCCGCTTGGAACGAAGCGTGAATTTTATTGTGCTGCTTATTTTTGCAGGGCTAAACTTCAGTCAGATTGCGCCCTATTATGGGCCTTTGTTGCAACAGGCAGGCTCTCCTCCCAAGCAGACGCTGAAACTATTGCATATTAATCTTTTTGGGTATTTGAATCATAACCGTAAGCCTGTTGAAGCGCTGATTGCCGAGCAGAATCCGGACATCATTGATTTTGTGGAGTATACGGAGCCCTGGCAACATGGCTTGGAACAAACCGCTATCCTGAAAAAGTATCCTTATCGTCTTAGGAGCGCTCAAGGGCATATTGGCCTGTATAGCAAGCGTCCCCTTCGGCAGGTTAAATTGGTTTACGCCCACCCCACAGAACATACGCCGAATCATGCCAACATCATTGCCCAAATGATGTTGGGACGAGAGCCACTTACCATTTTGGTGGCTCACCCTGCTGCGCCTGTCTGGCCCACGCATTTGGACTGGCAAAAGATCAGCTTTCAATGGTGGGGGCAGCAGCGACGTCAACTTGGAGACAATCTACTGATTGTCGGAGATCTGAATACAGCGCCCTGGTCGGCGGAGTTTACTCGATTGCTGAAGGAGACAGGACTGCGCGATAGTCAGTTGGGCTTTGGCTTACAGCCCAGTTGGCCGGCGTTTCTGCCATTTGTGCAGGATGATCGTTTGAGAAGCCTTCTAGCGCTCCCCTTTGGCATACCGATTGACCATATTTTGGTGAGTGACAACATTCTGGTCCTTTCCCGTCAAATCGGCCCGTTTGTGGGTTCGGATCACTTGCCGGTGATTGCGGAAGTCGCGGTAAGACCGAAATCTTAACGGAACCGACGCCTTAAAACGCGCGACCCACTTTTAGGCTCAAGAGGCTGTTTCTTGATGCCCATCTGTAGATGAAACCCGTTCAATGACGCTATTCACTGGCGTTTCATCGCATAGTGAAACCCTGAGTGCGCTTTAATCTAAACAGGTTGAGCGCCTGGCGGGGGTTGCTGGGTTGTGGTCGTGTTGCGGATGGTGACTTCCTGGATGGACTTTAGTTTCCAGACGGTATCGCCTCCATCCTGATAGGCAATATAGATTTTAATGGTGACCTTGCCGTCTTTCAGGGCGTGAACGTTCAGTTTTTCAGAGGGCTCCAGCTTCACAACCCGGATGTTGTTTTCCAGCCAGGGCCGATTATCCTTCATGGGGAATGGCTTGTCCGGCGAAGCGGCAATTTCTTTCACTTCTGTAAGCTTCTCGTCACCAGAGAGAAACTCGGCTTTCACAGACAGGAAGTTCAAATCCCGGCTGGAATTATTGGCCAAGCGAAGCCGAATGTATGGAGAAATCTCTCCGGTGGCTTCATCCATGGTTGTCTCAACCTTCACTTTGGAAACATCAACGGGGTACAGGCTATCCAGCGGGATTTTAGCCTGCTTGCTGACCTGATCCGCTTCATCAAAGTATTTTTGCGCTTCTTCCTTTTTGTGGGCTTTCGCCAGCAATTGACCTTTCTGCACCAAAACGTTCGTCAGGCGCAGGCCCACCATATTGGGGCTTGCGTCAAATGCCTTGCGGTACCAGTCAATGGCGTCATCCAGCTGGTCCATTTGCCCGTAGGCGTCCGCAATTTGCAATAGTGTTTCCGGCAGATAGCGGAAGCGCAAGGAAAGTTTCAGCAACCGGATGGCCTGAGGATAATCCTTCATAGTGATTAGACGATCCGTGTAAGAGCGAATAGCATCCAGCAACTTGTCTTCGACGCCCTGCTGCGCCTGATAATCGCTTACAAAGCGAAGGGCGCGGTCATACTTTTCAACAATGGCCGGATAATCCTTTTGGGGCGCTTCAGAAAGCACATTTCCCCACTGCTCGTAAAGTTCAAACAGGGCTTGGCGGATGTTGGGGTCCTTGCGATGCTTTTTATAAGCTTGCATAAGGATGCGTTCAGACTTTTGAAAATCCCCTTGCGCCATTGCAACCTTGCTCAGAGCGATTTCTGGTGCATTATCGCCGTTGCGATTCTTCAAAGAGGCCGCAATTTCAAATTCCTGCTCCGCTTTTCGGCGCTCATCCAGTTGCAGATAAGCCTGCCCCAGCAACAGATGCCCCTCATAGCTGTCCCGATGATGGGTGACCAGTGTCTGGAATGTTTGGCAGGCCCAAGCGACCTTCCCTTCGGCCAGTTGCATCTTGCCTCGGTTGATCAAGTCTTCCTCATCGGTGAAGCGGAACAGGAGAAACCCCGAAAACACAAAGCCAGCCAGTGCAATGGCGCTGACAATCGTCGTCAGGTATTGCACGCTCGGATTCAGATAAAAGTTACCGAGAAAAAACTTTCGCTGCCGGCGGCGGCGGTTAAATCGGTTCATAGCCTCTGTCTGAAGAAAACTTGATACACTTTCCCTCTATTCTACCAGCTATTTTAATGAAGCAGGCTGGCTGCTTCAAAGTCTCCAATGGTTCAGGTTCATCCGGTTTAAAACGGACGATTCCTGCACCCGTTCTAAAGTGGAAGCTGCTCTAAAAGGAGATGGTGCGGTTCAATTGTGATGGTATAGCTAGAAGTGTTTCAGGACTTGGCAATCCAGTGCAGGAAAGGACGACGGAACTGGAGGGCGCTCCCTTCAACCTGACGGAGCGTCTTTTCGTACCGGTTGAGCAATTGGCCGAGTTCGACATCCGGCGTTTCCTGGTCTTGCAAACGCTCTGCAAAAAGCTCTTGCAGCATGTGGAGTTCAGCATTCGCCTGGGCAACTGTCCGGTAGGCGCTACCATAGATGAGGCTGGTCAACCATCCGTACACGGTGCGTCCAAAGGCGGCAAACTGCCCCCGCCAGTTTAAACTCTGCTGGATAAGCCCTAGAAACTTGGAACTCCCGGAAAGATACTCGCTGAGTTCCTCATCAATTTGAATTTGATGCCGTTCCAGCGTCAGCAGATGTTCCTTAAGTGCTGAAATACGCTTTTTGAGGTCCGGTGTGCTATCAGGCAGGCGCTCATACTTGTTGATGCGAGCACGTAGGTCGTTAATCTCATCGCTGACCCGCTTTTTGGCCACCCGAAGCCGAAACAGCGGCGTTGGCAAATATTGCTCCAGCCCTGCACCCATTTCCACGTCCAGTTGATTTAATCGTTGGCCGGCGGGCCCACTGCTTTCCAAGGGGGGATTGAACGCCCGCAAACGACTTGGAGTGAAACTGAAGCCAGTATTGGACGGAGATGGGCTGGGCGCTTCTTCCGAGCGCTCACCGTTCATATGACGGGCAATATAATCCCGCAGGGAGATTCGGGGCTCGCCGTCGGAAGGCTCCTGCTTGAAAAGCGCCTGGTTTTTGTCAGAATGGTCTTGTTCCCGCATCCGCCCGTGTCTCCTTGGCCACGGTTCGGTATCGTCCGATTTTGGAAAAACTGAAGTACATGTGATGACAGGGTAAGCCGTTCATGAAAGAAATCCAGGTTCACCGGGCCAACGAACACAACCTTTCGGACGTCAGTCTCACCATTCCACGGGACAAACTGGTGGTGTTTACGGGCGTTTCCGGCTCCGGTAAGTCATCCCTGGCTTTCGACACCATTTTTTCTGAAGGGCAGCGGCGCTATGTGGAGAGCCTGAGCTCTTACGCGCGGCAGTTTATCGGTCAATTTGAAAAGCCGGATGTGGAAAGCATCGAGGGGCTGTCTCCAGCCATTGCCATTGACCAGAAATCGACTTCCCGGAGTCCACGATCTACGGTCGGCACAGTAACGGAAATTTATGACTATCTGCGGCTGATTTTCGCCAAGGTAGGCACGCCGCACGATCCGGATACCGGGGAACCTATTACGGCGCACACGCTTCAAAGCATGTTTGATCAAATCCGCAGCTTACCGGAGGGGACGAAGCTGCAAATCCTGTCCCCAGTGGTCCGTGGGCGCAAGGGGGAATATAATGCGCAGTTCAACCAGTGGCGCAAGGAAGGTTACGTGCGGGTGCGCATTGACGGTGAGCAGCGTCTGCTGGAGGAACTGCCGGAGGATTTTCGTCTGGAGCGTAACAAGCGGCACGATATTGAGTTGATCATCGACCGCATTGTGCTGAAAAACGACGAGGCGACGAATCAGCGCCTGATGGAAAGTCTCCAGGCCGCGCTTAAAAACTCCGATGGCTACGTGATCGTCCAGGATGTTGGCGGAGAGGGGCGAAAGCCAAAGGATTACGCATTTTCTCAGCACCTGTCTTCCGGCACGGAGGATGGGCAGGTGGAGGAAATGTCGCCGCGTCTATTCAGCTTCAACTCGCCTTATGGGGCTTGTCCGCAGTGCGAAGGTTTGGGCGTTCAGCATGAGATTGCCGAAGAATTGCTGGTGCCGGAGCCTTCCAAAACCCTGGCGGAAGGCGCGATTGCGCCATTTGAGAAATTCACGGGGCGCTATTACGCCACGTTCATCAAAAAGTTAGCTAAAAAGCATGGGTTGCCACTCGATAAGCCGTATGAAAAGCTCAAGGCGGAAGAAAAAAACTTTCTGCTATACGGTGAATTCAAAAAGAAAATTGACGCCGACGCATTGGTGCATGAGGGCTTTGGCTATGAAGCCCCGACGGAAGACGAGGATGCGGACTGGTTTGATTTTGTAGACAATTTTGACGGCGTGGTTAACATTATGCGCCGTCGCTTGCAGCAAGGCAGCGAGACCATGCAGGCCTATATCCGTTCCTTTATGAAAGAGCGAACTTGCGAGGCCTGCCGAGGCGCACGGCTCAAGCCGTTTAGTCTGGCAGTGACGCTGGCTGGCAAGAATATTTTTGAAATATGCGAAATGCCTATCCGGGACGCACTGCATTTTATCCGCCAGGTGCCGGAGCATTTGAATGAATTCCAGCTGACCATTGCACGCCAGCCTTTGCTGGAGGTGGAGCAACGGCTCAACTTTTTGCTGGAAGTCGGGCTGGATTACCTGACCTTGTCCCGCGCCGCTGCAACGCTCAGTGGCGGTGAGGCGCAGCGGATTCGGCTGGCTTCGCAACTGGGAGCCACCATGTCCGGGGTGTTGTATGTGCTGGATGAACCCAGTATCGGCCTGCACCAGTACAACAATCACCAATTGATCCAGACCTTGCACAAATTGCGGGATCAAGGAAACTCCCTGATTGTGGTGGAGCATGATGAGGACACGATTCGCGCGGCGGATTGGGTGGTGGATATTGGTCCTTATGCGGGTGTTCATGGCGGGCGGATTGTCGCCGAAGGTCCACCCAAGGAAATAGAAGCCAATGCCCATTCCCTCACCGGACAATACCTTTCCGGACGGCGGGAAATTCGGGTGCCAGAGACGTTCCGGAAAGGCAATGGCAAAAAGATCACCATTCATAAGGCCACGCATCATAACCTCAAAAATGTCACCGTGGACTTTCCACTGGAAAAACTGATCTGCGTGACCGGGCTCAGCGGCTCCGGGAAATCCACGCTGGTGTTTGATCTGCTGTATCAGGCGATCCATTACGAGTTTGGCTCGCATCTGGTCAAGCCGCAGGGTTATCAAAAGATCACCGGGCTGGAGCATATCGACAAGATGATCGATATCGATCAGTCGTCCATCGGGCGCTCTTCCCGGAGCAATCCGGCAACATACACGGGGCTGTTCGATGTCATTCGCAATATTTTCACCAATTGCGAGGAGGCCAAGCTGCGCGGGTACAAGCCGGGGCGCTTCAGTTTTAATGTGGCGGGCGGACGCTGCGAAGCCTGCAAGGGGGACGGCGTCATCGTCAAGGAAATGAACTTCCTGCCGGATGTGCATATCACCTGTGAAGTCTGCGGCGGAAAGCGCTATAACGCGGAAACGCTGGAAGTGACATACCGCGGCAAAAACATTGCAGAAGTGCTGGATATGACGACGGTGGAAGCCTACGATTTTTTTGAAGGCATTCCACGCTTGCAGAATATGTTGGGTGTGTTGCGGGATGTAGGGT
>DATNQC010000282.1:0-3513 GCA_036702885.1 Oculatellaceae cyanobacterium
GTTGAATCTATGCGGCGGTTGCTTTGGCTCGCCCATAAAGGTAAAATCACCACCGAAATGCTGCATGAGCAGTTGGGGGCACTGCTATCCCAAGGAAAAGACCAAAAAGTTGGCAAGCTGCTGACCGCAGATGTGCTGCGAAAATCCAACTTTGCACTTGCCGGCGGTGAACCACTTCAACTAAACGTCGGGTTGTAGCCGCGGCGCTGAAGCTCCAGTTTCACCTTATCCAAGCCGGACTGCACAATCCGGGAGGTCCGGGAGGGTGAAATACCGAAGGTTTCTCCAATCTCGCGCATTTTCATGTTCTTGAAGAAGCGAGCCTCAATAATCTGTCTTTCCCGCTCCGGAAGCTTTGCAATCGCCTCCCGAACGATTCTCGCCATTTCCTTCAGCTCGGTGTTTTCTTCCGGCGTATAGGAGCCATCCTTGATTTCATGCGGATTTTCAGCCTCCAGCATGCTATCTACGGACAGGATGGTTTCATAAATCGCTTCGCGGACCTTGCCTTTTTCGGCCTCAAAGCCGCCGCCCACCTCGTCATCGTCCCCATCAGACGAATCACCGCTATCCATGCTGACCTGCTTTAACGAATACCACTTGTAACGGTAACGCAGTTCGTTGCGGATAGCCCATTTAATGGCCGTGGAGAGATATGTGACGTTAAACTCCCGGTCCGGGTTGGATGTCAGCAAGACGTGAATCGCAATAGCCCCAATATTGACAATCTCGCTGAAGTCGATCAGGTGGTTGGGGAGTCTGCTGTACTCCACACGGGAAACAGTCTCGATTAAATCAACATAATCATTGACCGTTTTCTTGGGTTTCTGCTCAGAGCTTGATGATGACTTGGGTATCATTACCGCTTGTCTAGCCGCCATAGTTTACTCCACTTTATCATTCTACACTGATCCTTGCTAAAAGAGGGATATCGTTCTTTACAAAGCGTCCATATGGACGCACTTTGAGGGTTTTCGACTTGAGTTTCCTTCTTATCCGGACAGTTAGCGGAATGTTAGAGCGGATACCCTGGAAACTGCTTCCCTGAAAATCACACGAACGGTCCCAAGCAAAGGAAGCTTGATTCTTAGCCGCTTTTACTTCCCAGAGTTGCATCTGGCAATCGGCTTTGGTCCATTTTTCCTCCCATTCCCATCCATTTATTGTAGCGGTTTCAGCAATACTCAGATAGTCTGATTTAATAAAATAAAAACATTTTTACAGTTGAAATTGCACCGTGTTACAAGTTTGTTTCAAACCGCTCCTATACCCGTAAATAGGGCCTTAATTTCTCAAATTTCTTGGGGCCAATGCCTTTGACCTCCATAATCTCCTCCGGAGAGCGGAAAACACCGTGTTCTTTCCGGTATTGCAGCACACGCTCAGCCATTTTAGGGCCAATGCCCGGCAATAGCTGAAGTTGCTGCAAAGAAGCCGTGTTGATATTCAGGACAGGCGGAGCCTTAGGCTTGGCAGGCTTGTGTCTCCGAGATTTAGAGTGCTTTTCTGAAACTGGAGTTTGAGCCTGAAGAGGCTCAGCCTCACTGTCCAGCACAGCAGGCGCTACAACTTCCATCGAGCTGGCAGCAGGACGAAGATTCAACACAGTCTGCGGCTGGGGCCATAGCAGATAGCCAGTCATACCGGTTAACGCACAGAGGAAGATACTAAGCAGGAGCGCATCCCAATGTCGAAGAATAAGCCGTACAAGGCAATGACTTGAGGCGAAAAATGCGCCCATTGACTAGTTTTCCCGGTTATGCCTTGCTTAGCATGGATTCATACAGCGCTTTCAAGTCACTGTCTTCCACACGTTTAATCCGGTCCGCCAGCGCTTTGAAAGCATCGAACAAGGAAGTCATCTGCTCATCGGCAATGTGATAGCCCATCTTTTCCAAACGAGCTTTAACGGCAGCCCGCCCCGATCTCGGGCCAAGCGGCAGGTGAGATTCAGTCAAGCCAATCCATTCGGGCATCATAATCTCGTAGGTGTCACGCCCTTTCAGGAAACCATCCTGGTGAATGCCCGATTCATGCGCAAAAGCGTTCCGTCCGACAATGGCCTTATTGTATTGCACCGGCATATTGGTGACTTCCGAAACCAGTTGGCTGAGCTCCGAAAAGTGCACCGTATTAATATCCGTGTAAGCACCCTGGAAGTAATCCGGACGTACCCGAAGAGCCATCACAACCTCTTCCATTGCCGCATTGCCCGCACGTTCGCCAATCCCATTAATCGTGCATTCCACTTGGCGCGCGCCATTCAGAACACCGGCCAGGCTATTTGCGGTTGCCATACCCAAATCGTTATGGCAGTGGACAGAGATAATCGCCTTATCAATGTTTGGCACATTTTGCATAATGCCCTTGATGAGACGCCCAAACTCCTCCGGAATAGTGTATCCAACCGTATCCGGGATGTTGACCGTGGTTGCGCCGGCATCAATGACCGCTTCAATCACCCGGTACAGAAAAAACGGATCGGAGCGACCAGCGTCTTCCGCAGAAAACTCGACATCCGCACACTTTGACTTGGCAAACGCCACCATATCCCGGGCGATATTCAGGATTTCCTCACGAGTCTTCTTGAATTTTGCTTCAATGTGGATGTCGCTGGTCCCGATAAACGTGTGAATGCGAGGCTTCTCAGCCACTTTAACCGCATCCCAGGCTGCTTCAATGTCCTGAGGCGTGGCACGGCTCAGTGCACAAATTGACGGCCCCTTGATTTCAGCCGCAATTTGACGGACCGATTCAAAATCACCAGGGCTGCTAAAGGGAAAGCCTGCCTCCAGCACATCAACATTCAGTTCGGCAAGCTTATGGGCAATCCGAAGCTTCTCCGATTGGGTCATTGCGGCGCCAGGACATTGCTCTCCGTCACGGAGCGTTGTATCAAAAATAAAAACCTTGTTTTCAGGTAACTTTTTGAACTTTTGAGTCGGATCAGACGTCATGGTCACCTCAGACCCTCTTTCACAATGGGGGTTCCTACAGAATACGGGTGAAATGCAAAGTGCTATGATATCAAAAACTTTTGCCCGTACGTAAACATATTAACCGTTTTAACGTTCACTTTTCAATTCCGTACGTAGTCATTGAACCTTTGAGGCGTGTTTCATGAAGAATGCAATCCGTTCAGAATCTCACAAAATGCCATCCAAGCGGGCATTCGGCGGTAAAATCGCAAAGCTGCTTTCAGTTGGCCTTGGTGTTTCGCTGCTACTTTCTTCCGCCGCTGCCCCAGCCGCAGCGTTACCAAACCGCCCTGCAGAGTTCGATGACGAAGCCGCTGGAAAGTTCCTGTTGCTTGACTTCTACACGCCTTATTGCGGCACCTGCCAGATGATGAAGCCCTACGTTCAGGCGCTACAGAACAAAACCCAGGGCAAAATGAACGTTGCACACGTGGACGTGTCCCAACCTCCCAACCGAAAATACATCAGCATGTTTGGAATCAGTGGAACACCGACCTACGTGTTGTTCAATCCAGCAGGCAAAGCGGTGTACAAG
>DATNQC010000300.1:0-9587 GCA_036702885.1 Oculatellaceae cyanobacterium
CCACTTCACAGACATCCGCACACTTCAAAGATGCTTTCAGGATGGACAGCGCCAGATGTCCATACCCGCATAGCAACAATTTGAGGCGTCTATTGTTTGTCATTGGCGGCAGAATATAAGAGTAACGAAAGCGAAACGGTCATTTCCAACTGGACCGGGTAATCTGGAAATTCTTTCGCATCCGGCAATTCTTCGGCATCTTCTTCAGAGAATTTTTGGATTGAAATCTTATTCAGCTTCACCTGCTTGGGATAAAGCACCAGTTGATTGATTAAATCAGCCAGCGCGGCATAGGTTCCCTTCACCTTCAGCTCATAGTCATATTGCTCAACCGGCAACTTTGTGGCTTCCGGGGTTGGCACATTGGCTTCTGATGCGGAGGGAGAGGCAACAGCAGCCGCAGAAGATGGATCCAGCAAAGGCAGCAGATCTGTCACGGTATTGGAGGCTGGCGTCAGGGAGATGCCAATCAGATGATCATGTGGTGGCTGTAAGGGTGCAAGACCCAATGTCTCCCGGAGTTCACCTTTTACAATTTTCAGCACTTCCCCGGATTCCGACACCGAAATCACCTTCACGGAATCTCCAGCCGCCACGGGAATCATATCGTGATTCATGCCCTTGAGCTGGTTGGCCCAGGTCTCATATTGCCGTTGCAGGTTTCTCTTCTCGTTTAACACTTCTCTTTGCTGATGAATCGCGTCATCCCGCTTTTTCAAATCCTGCAAGCTTGGCCGTAGCACCGTATCCCAGCCAATACCATAGATGATGAAAATCAACAGCACCAACAAGCTGATATTTTTAAGATCGGAAAACACCTTGATGACGGTGTTGATCAACTGAGGCCAATTGACCTGCTGGAGCACTTTCAACAATTCTTTCATCAACGCCGTCTCCCTTGAGGAAGGCTCGGCAGAACTGCCGGGGCCTCTGTTTGCGTCGCATTCGCACCACCCTTGTTCTGAATGCTCCAGGTAAAGTAGGATTGCCCGTTTTGTGAAGTCAAGGGCGCAGCATTGGATACTTCCAGTTCGACACCCGACATGGCTTCACTCAACTGCGCCGGCATTTGATTGACCTTATCCAGCGTTAGCGCCTTGCCTTCCATCAAGACGGAAACAGGCTTCAAGATATCACTGGCCTCAATTTCAACCTTCTCAAGCCAGGTGTCCTCTGGCATCACGCGACCAGCCCGCACCAACAGGTTGTTAACCTGAACATTACGATCCAGCACCTTTTTAACAAACCGTTTTCGATTGAGATCAACAAACCGCCCGGAATAGGCAGATTGTGTCAGGGTCGCTATTTGCTTGGAAAGACTCTGGATTTCCTGTTCTTTTTGCCAAAGCAGCAGGCTCATAAGTCCCCACACCAGCATAAAAAAGAGGAACGTCGCGGCACAGGTAATGGATAACCACTTGCAGGTCTGTTGCCGATAGATCGTAATCCCCTCGACGTTCTCGCTGCCTTCCGGCAGGAAGTTCATCCGGGGGATTTCCGGGAAAGAGGAATAGAACACCCCGCCAATCCCCTCCAGCGAACATGGGAATTGAGCGGACTGCGCCCCTCTCGATAACAGTGTTTCCGCATTCTGCTCAATCAGGATGACATTGCCCTGAAGCCCTAGCCCGGTTACCAAGTCCTCCGTCCGGATTCGCCGGGAGTTGTTTACTACAATCAACTTTGAAACATCCTCCCCGGACATGAAGCTTTCAAAGTCTTGCTGAATCTCTTGAACAATGGAGCCTGCCAGGTCTTCAGAGGAGGATAGCGGTGTATCAATGCTTTTACAGGGCTTCACCCCGCGTTGCACAGAGGCAAAAAAGGAATAATCACTAATCACCAGCAGGCACCAGCGCTCCTGATTCTCCAGCTCTTCCTGAACCGCGCCAGTCGCCAACAATCCCCGTAATACGCTGCAGTACCCCAGCTCAATCCCAACCAGAGGGATTCGGTACTCTTTAAAAATCCTGACGTAATGCTCTATCTCATCCTTGGGATAGGCAGAATACAACAGGCGGCCATCTTCCAGGTTAATCCAGTCGATTTGAGGCTCCGTCTTTTTAAAGACGTAGAAACGCTCCGCCTCGGAAATCAAAGCAAACCGGAGTTCTTCCCGGCTAAATTCGGCTAGCAAGTCAATTTCACGAGTAAAAAAGCTTGGCAATACCAAAACAGCCGGCGTTCCCGCAGGAATCCGGTTCATGCTAAACAAGTCGCGAATCGCCTGCCCCATCTGCTCCCAATCGGCAACCTGACGGCCTGCCATATCAAACTGGCAAGGCAGCGATGCGGCCTTTTCGATTTCTCCCGTTCTATCGTCATACTGGACCAGCTCAATGTAGTCCAGCGTCGGAAAGACGTTGATGGCAACAGGCAGCTTCCTGGAACTCATAATATTCAACGGTTCCGATTCATTTACTCGAGGTTTATTTAACCAGCATACTGTGTTTTCGACCGAAACAACGTCGACTTCAAACAAAATTCAACCGAACGGATGAAAAAACAGAAACCGTATGTCCCCCTCACAAAATAAATTTTTTTAAAAAATCCGCCCCTTAATTTGAAACTCTGTTATAATGAGCCAAAGTGGAGTCCTGCTCCGTTTTTGTTGGGACCCTGCTTTGGTGCTTGCCTCAAGTTTGGCGAATAACCTTTTTGAATGAGAGAGCCGCTGCTCCGACAGCGTTAGAGAAGTATCAGGGTGAGTATGGCTTACTTGAACAATCAGCGTATCTTGGTGGATTCCGTATATCCGGAAATAACACCTGTAACGGAGCGTTCCGTCTATCGGCGTCCGTTTCTCTCCCATCATCGTAAGCATACTTCTCTCATCGACCGGATTATATACACCGGCGTCATTGTGGCTCTGCTCTTCGGTCTGATTCAATGCGCCAGAACCCTTATCGGCGACTCTTTCAGCGTCTCCCGCCTGATGCAGCACAAAGCATCCGTGGAAAACTTTTACAAGCAAACGCTCCAGGAAAATCAACAACTGGACAGCAAGATTAAGCTTTATTCTTCCGCTTCGGGTATTGAAGAATTGGCCCGGAATTACCTGAACATGGTCGGTAAAGACGAAATTCCCGTTCGGTTCCAGTAGTTCGCTCTCGATAGTCGTAATCCCTTGAGAGACTTTCTCCAAGAGGTGAGAGTTATAGATTCATATTGACTAAAGCTAGCAGCGAAGCCACCCATTTGGCCTCGTTTTTGAGTCTGTCAGCTTTACAGCATTCGCTTAAATGTACTATCCTATCCAAGCTCAACCATTTTTATAATTTCATCAGGATCTTTGCTGTAAATAAAATGATCATCAATCAAGCCTATATATGGTGCAAAGAACGCTTCAATGCAATTTGGGATGCCGTAGCTCCAAATCAAAAAACAATTAGTATTGTCTGTCTCTGGCCTACTTGCTAGTTCTCTTCATTGGGCTTGCACCAAGCTGCAGGGATACGGAAATATATCACAGCTTCCTAAGTGGGTAACTGCCTTGCTGGCCGGCTTTGCTACATATGGTTTCTTCCTAATAGAACACCTTGTTAAGCTCCGCCAACAGCTCACACCCAAAATAAAGCTTGGGTATAACAATACGACTTGCCGTGTAAAAAGCCTGTTTTATTCCAAAGCAACAATGGCGAAAGAGGAATGGCTCAGGCTATTTACTTAAGGGGAAAAGTCATAGCAACATCAAAGACACCAATCAAAAATTGTACAGCGTTCCTGATCGGTATTGATGGCATTGATGAGTTTAACCCAATCGAATTAGTTTGGTCGACTACTTCTCAAACCACTATTGATATTCACCCTGGAATAGACCGATATTTTGACATCTTAAACATAGATGAGCTTAATCAAAGGATTACATTAACGACAAAACGTTACCCTCTTACCCTTGTGGACATTCAGGACCTACGCAGTTTTGTACTACGAATCAGGGTTACTGAAGATAATACTACTCCAGCAAAGCTTGCTATTCAGATTCAATTGGGCGACAAGTGGGATGAAATCCGTGCTAGAAAAGCCCACTAGTGCGGATGATAAGGAAACTGTCTCCGTCCTCTCTCAGTAAATCAAATCTCCCAAATTAAAACCCACCGAAGCAAATCAGCGGTGGGTTTTAATTATAAAAAGCGAGGCGCCGACTACTTTTTAGCAACCAGTTCTTTGAATTTTTTACCGGGCGTAAACACGGGAACTGTTTTAGCGCTGATTTGGATTTGTTTACCCGTTTGAGGGTTCCGGCCTGTACGTGCAGCACGCTTGCGGCTTTCAAACGTTCCAAAACCAACCAGCGTTACTTTTTTCCCTTTGGAAACGTTTTTCTCGATAATTTCCAAAATAGTTGCCAGTACAGTGGAAACAGCTTTCTGGGAATTCTTCGTCTTTTTCGCAACTTCCTGAACGAGTTCTTCTTTATTCATGGATTCAACCACTCCAACAATAGCTAACAAGCAGATTATACGGACCTCTTCAAAAAAAGGCAACGCTTTATAAGCTCTGGATCGAATTAATCAAAGAAATTCACGAAATAATATATATTATAAGCAGGTAAATTTGACATAATTGATATCAAAACTCTGTATCTCTTGTAAAGCTAGTAAACGGTTCGCTCCAAACCACTCACACGGTTTTCCATAATTTGCACCCCGGAACTAGTGCCCAAACGACTAACGCCTAATTCCAAAAATTTTAACGCCTGTTCACGGGTCTTAATTCCACCACTGGCTTTAATCCGGGTTTCAGCAGCCATTTCTTCCAGGGTTTGGCGAATGCGTAATATATTTTCCGGCGTAGCGCCTTTTCCATGTGTAATCATGCCAGTGGACGTTTTAACCATTGCCACGCCCACCTCTGCACACCAACGCGTAACCGCCACAATTTCAGCAGCATCCAGTAAATCCGTTTCAATAATCACCTTAATTGGGGTTTGCCCAAATACCTGGCGAGCCGTATTTAACTCTTCATACACAGCGTGAGAGCCATTTGCAACATCCGCTTTCAAATCCGCCACCCGAATCACCCAATCCAGCTCGTCTGCGCCTTCAGCAAGGGCGCGTTCCGCTTCCGCCATTTTATACACCGTTGGAAAATCGCCAATAGTGGGCCGTTTCAATTCACCTTCCAACATGGCTTTTTCCTGGGGAAAGCCAATCACCGTCGCAACTTGGACGGACGTGCCCTGAAGTCGTTCTTTCGCTTGCCGGACATGTTGCGGACGCACACACACGGCATAAAAACCATACTGTTTTGCCTCTTCGCAAAGCCTATCAATCACTTCCCGCTCATTTTCATCCGGGGCAAATGTCAGCCGGGTATGATCAATCGCTTGCGCCAGTGCTTGATTATCCAGTATTTGCATCCTCACGGTCCGTCCTTGTATTGCTACCAATCGTTTGCATCCATCATACCCCAGCCAAAAGCCAGGTCACACCAAGCGAAACTCGGTCTTGACCTGTGAATTGGCCGGACAGCCAAAGCACCAGTAGCCTAGCCGCGCCACGGCACTCCGCTAAGACGCACTAAACCAATTGAACAGGGAATTTTAAGGGCAGGAAAAGCTAGAAGTCAGGCGACAAGATCTCTTTCAAATCCTCGAAAGACAACATCTTGCCCACCGAACGGTCCGCCGCAATGATAGAGTCCACCAGATCCCGCTTCCGCTCCTGGAGCTTGAGAATTTTCTCTTCCACCGTACCTTTGGTGATCAAGCGATACACAAAGACCGTTTTTGTCTGGCCAATCCGGTGCGCCCGGTCGCTGGCCTGATCTTCCGCTGCCGGGTTCCACCAGGGATCGTAATGAATAACATAATCCGCCCCAGTCAGGTTCAACCCGGTGCCGCCCGCCTTCAAACTCATCAGGAAAATCGGAATGGATTCATCGTTGTTAAAACGATCCACCATCACATGGCGATCCCGGCTTTCTCCGGTCAGATACTCGTACTTAATGCCTTTCTTATCCAGCCAGGCCTTGATGATCTTGAGCATTTCCACAAACTGGCTAAACAACAGGATACGGTGACCTTCGCTGATCACTTCCTCAATCATTTCCGTCAGCGCGTCAAACTTGCCGGATTCCTTCAGGCCGCCAGATAGCTCTTCACCTAGCAGCTTGGGGTGGCAGCAAATTTGCCGCAACCGCAACAGCGCCGCAAAAATAGAGTTGGTCGAGCCGCTGACGCCTTTTTCCGCCACTTGTGCGAACACTTCTTCCCGCGTTTTTTCCAGAACTTCCAGATACAGTTCGCGTTGCTTGTCGGTGAGTTCGCAGTAGGACACTGCCTCGATCTTCGGCGGCAGATCCTTGGCCACATCCTGCTTCAAACGCCGCAGCATGAAGGGGAAGACCTGCTTCTTCAAGCGGCGCTCTGCATCCCGGTTGCCCTTTTCTTCAATCGGGTATTCATAGCGGTAACGGAAGTCATCCTTATCGTACAGGAAGCCCGGCATCAAAAAGTCAAAGACGGACCAAAGCTCCATCAAGCGGTTTTCCACCGGCGTACCGGATAACGCCAAGCGGTGGGACGCCTGCAGGCTCTTGCTGGCCTGGGCCGTTTGCGACTCGTAGTTTTTAATGTTCTGCGATTCATCCAGGATGACATAGCGGAACGGGTATTCCTTCAGCGCCCGGATATCCCGGCGCAGCAACGCATAGCTGGTAATGACCGCATCGGCATCCTTGATTTTCTTGTATTGAGCATGCCGATCCGAACCCGTCAGGTTCACCACATTCAGTTCAGGCGTAAACTTTGCAATTTCGTTGATCCAGTTATATACCACCGAAGTGGGACAGATAATCAGCGACGGCATCTGGCCATCCTGATCTTTCGCCCGCTGCAGCAGCACCAAGGTTTGAAGCGTTTTCCCCAAACCCATGTCGTCCGCCAGAATACCATTCAAACCGTAGGAATACAGGAACCACAACCAGTTAAAACCAGCCTTTTGGTACGGACGCAGCTCCGCACGCACGCTGGAAGGGATGGGGACTTCCTCCATCGCCTGTTGAGAAGAGATCACGTTCCAGAATTTCTGGAACTTCTTGCTCATATCCAGCTGAATGCCTTGGTCCTGCAATTCCGCGATCAGACCGGCGCGATAGGTTTGGATACGGTAGGTGTCCGGTTCGTCCATCGCCTCCGCATCAAAGAATTCCAGCGTCTTGATAAAGTACAGGATGGCAGCCAGCGGAATTTCCACATAGCCCACATCCTTCATGAAAAAGTACTTCTTACCCTGCATCAGGTGCCGCTGCACGTCATCCAGGGTCATCACCTTCTCGCCAATCACGCAGTCAATCTGCAAGATAAACTGATCAACCGTCTGCGCAAATTCAATTCGCCCACGTAGCCGCAATGGGTGATCCGACGCCTTGAGCGGCGACAGGTTATTGGCAAATTTGGCCTGCCAGGGATCGACCTCTTGCTCCATGAGGTTTTTGAGCGTGACGTTGTAAAAGTCGATGGCGTTGTCCCCTTCCGCAAACAGGTGGTTCGTCTGCAAGGGATCCAATCCGCCTTCCATCAGCTTGCGGTAGGCTTCATGCTCTTCGTGGATGTCCCGCTTCACCCAGTAAATGGCTTCCTTGTCTTTCTTTTTGTTGGTCACCATTACATAAGGTGTTTCCGGCGCTTTTTTGCTAAACGGAACCTTCACGCCGTCATAGTCAAACTCCAGGCTGACCCGAATCTTCAGGGTCGCTTCATCCATCAATTCCACCGTCACAATTTTGCGCGGCGGCTTTTTCTTGAGATCCAGCTGCTGGACAATATCAGCCAGATCCATATCCACCAGTTTGCGCAGTTGCGGCAATTCCTCATACATGAATTTGCCGCCGTCCGCATCCTTGATATCCGTAAAGCTGGATTTTGTGAGATACGCCGGCAGTTCAGACAATTTGTTGGACAAGGGATAGATCCGATTCTTGTACATGCCCCATGGCACATCCCGCCCGAACAGGGAAATTTCCTCCAACGGATAGGCGTCATAGGGCATCTGGCGAATCCAGTGCAGCGACACCAACACATTCCCCGCCACGGAGGCATTAACCGACATCAGCAGAAACAGCGGATCGTGTTCAAAGATCAGCCGTTGACCTTGCGTGTTGCAGACTTCTTCCACCTGAGACATCAGCTGCAACAGTTGATCGGCCTCAGCCACCGGAATGTAGAACCAGCCATGATCCGGCCTGCCTTTAGCGTGCTTGAGAATGAACTGCAAGAGGGCAATTTCCCGATTTTCAGCAGGATTAAAGCTATCCTCACCCTCTTCAGCCGCCCGCTCCAAAGCCTTTTTCAGAACCGTTTCCAGGTTGTGCTGTATTTTGCCGGTCGATCGATCCTCAATTTTGACGCCTACCTGGCGCGGCTTGTTGCTTTTGTCCGGCTTGATGAAAAACCGATAATGCCCTTCAAAGTCGGAATCATCCAGCGCCGGAACCGTCTCATCTTCAATGGGGAGGCGATAGAACTTTTCCCAATAGTGACGCTTCACTGCTTCCAGCGCAACCGCCACCGTATGCTTGCACCAGGTTTCCTCCAACGGGCAATCGCAGTGGGGCTCCACATGATCCTGCAGAAACAGGATCTGGATATTGTAGGCTTCCTTGTAATTGCCTTTAACCTTGCCTTTGACGCCCTGATGGTCCAGGGTGATGTGCTGGATCTGGTTTTCCTTAAAGTAAGTATAGCCCCGACGCCAGCTGCCAGGCTGGGCCTGTTGCTTGATATAACCGAAATTGAAGGGAATGATAGTATCCAATGTCTTCATGGAGCGGTACGATATCCCAAAATACTGCAAAATTGAACCGGTTTAGAAAGCCTGCCCTTCAAATACCTTGTAACCGGAACATTCCGAAGCAATCCATGACGATACCATCGTGGACGGACACAGGCAAATGTGCTAACGGGAAGCACATCACAAGGCGCTTGAGAGTCCAAAAGCATTCCAAACGGTTTCCATTCAAAGTGTGCGTTCATTCGGCTCGGTTTCGTTCAGACTGGCATCCCGGTTTTCTTGAAAACTGGCGTTGATGATAAGCAGAATTCCTTACGGAGCAATGATCCGTGATCCGACAGACTGTGATTTTCCGGTGAAAAACGTTATGTACAAAACGTTAAACTCACTGCGAACGACTTGCACACCCCTAACCCATATTCTACCAGCATCCTTTTGGATTGCAATCCATTTTACGGAAAGACGTTAAAGTCAGTCAGAACAGTCACATTGGGATGATTTTTCAGCCAGGAGGCGGGGCATTCGGAAGAAGGCGGCGTTTCGGGGTCAAAGGCCTTTTCAACCACAGCGCGCTTCCCCTCTCCTGTCGCCAGCAGCAGGATATGCTTGGCCTGCAAAATGGTATCCAGCCCCAGCGTTGCGGCACGGGTGGGATACCCTCGCTTGCCGACGCTCCCAAAATTGTCCCGAATGGTCCGTTCTTCCAACTCAATTATGCGGGTGGGCGCATCTTTCGCGGACCCCGGTTCGTTAAAGGCGACGTGCCCATTGCCGCCAATCCCCAAAATCACCAGATCCGGCCCCCCATTGGCTTTCACCAGGCGGTCATACTCACCCAACCGGTCCATGTAG
>DATNQC010000006.1:0-12829 GCA_036702885.1 Oculatellaceae cyanobacterium
GGATGGATCGCAAAACCCACATTAGCCCCGAAGATTATGCGGAATTCGCGAAAATTCAGCCAGGGGTGACGCACCATTTTTCTTCTGCCCCGCAATCGCAATCTGCGACCAGCTCCAAGGAGAGCGACGATCTCCCGACACTCAAGAAAGTCATTGTTAAAATGCCGGAAATCAACTGGGGGATTATTATTGAGTCGCCTTACCACTTAAAACAGAAATACATCAACCGCGCCGGCACGCAGACCCTATTGTTGATTCTGGGCTGTCTGGGCGTGATTATCCTGCTGGTTCTGCCCTATGTCTGGGGAATCAGCCGTAACTTCCGCCAGCTTATCAAGGGTGTGCAAGCGATGGGGGAAGGCAATTATTTTCGTCGCATCCGGTTGATTACCAATGCCTTTACTCCGTATGAAATTGTATATTTGACCCTTGAATTCAACCGGATGGCCCGTAAAATCGCGGATTCCTGGCAGGCAATTCAGGAAGCAAACCGTAAACTGGCGCAAATGGATGAATTCAAATCCAATTTGATTGATACAGTCAGTCATGAGCTCCGCACTCCGCTGACAAGCATCAAAGGTTATACCTCGCGCCTGCTTCGGTACGATAATACACTGGATTCCGAAACTAGAATCAAAAGCCTGAAGGTGGTTAAGCAGCAAGCGGATCGGCTGAGCCGTCTGGTGGATGATCTGCTGGTCATTCCGGACCTGGAAAAGGCTTCATTGAGGGTTTACCCGGATCGGGTGGAATTGGCCCCAGTGCTGGAAAATTGCGTCCAGTTCATTCAAGCCAAGGAACACCGGGAAATCAGCGTCCGTTTCCTTCCGGATGAAGCGGAAACGCTTGCCGTATTGGCGGACCCGGATCGC
This sequence comes from Oculatellaceae cyanobacterium, assembly GCA_036702885.1. Lineage (GTDB taxonomy): Bacteria > Cyanobacteriota > Vampirovibrionia > Vampirovibrionales > Vampirovibrionaceae > DATNQC01. Next base: position 873 of record DATNQC010000006.1, read on the forward strand.
TTTGAGCAAGTCATGCTCAATTTGCTGGATAATGCGGTTAAGTACTCTTTGGCTGGCACACCCATTGAGCTTTTGGTTGAGCGGCATGAGGCGCAGCAACAGGCTAGTTTCAGCATTACCAATGCCTGTGAGCCAATGACCGAGGAGCAGGCGGCTGAATTGGACACGCTATTTGATAAGTTTAAACGCCTGGATGACAGCTTGGTACGCACCACTCGGGGCAGTGGACTAGGGCTTTTCATTACGCGTGAACTGGTCAGCGTCATGGGCGGCAAGATTCAGCTATTTTACGAGGACGGTTCCTTCTCCGTCCGCTTTACGCTGCCCCTTTACCAGGAGGCCACAACACCACTTCCTGTCTGATGATTTTAAGACATCTTGCGTTATAACAAGCACGCTAAAAGCAAGCCCGTCCAGTGCACTGATACTATAAGTTAGAGCAAAAGAAACACTCGGGATAAAACAACCGAAGTATTTCAAGTCTATATTCGGGGAAGGCGTGTCAAGAACTGCTCCCAAGGCGTTTTCTTAGTTTAGAACCTGATGGACGGAGTGATTCACTCTGTTCTTTCTGGCGCTGATGAATGATTTCGGCCCGTAAGCTTTTGAAATCAGGGTCTCTGTAAGGTATTCCCGCCTTGCTTTCAAGGTATTGCTGCTCCAAATCGGTCAAGAGCATTCCTACTTCCACAAAGCCTGCAATAGTGCCTCCTTGTTTATCCCCTAATGCCGGTGTTTTGCCGATTTTGAACCCTGCTTCCAGTAAGCCGCCCCGGACTGCTGCTGCCGTGCTATAGGTTAATAGTTTCCCTTGGGTAGGGGGCAAAAGACGCTGATATTCCCGAAAGAGGTCAACCGTCCAGAGTTCGGGCATTCTTTGCGGAGAAAATGCATCATGAAAGACTAAATCAAACGGGCCTGAAAGTTGTGGAACACGTTCCCGCAGATCGTCAATAAAAATCGTCAGCTCAATTCGACTTCCATCTACTACATCATAGGTTAGTTTTAAAGGCCCCTTCGTATCGGGGGGACACGATAACGTCCGATAATATATATTATGTTCAAGAAGGGGTATTTTTCTTTTCAGGGCATCGAAGGTCGGATGCTCTAAAATCCGGGGCAAAAATTGCAATAAATTTGCGTTCTTTTCGATCGCCGTGACAGAAAGGACAAAAGGTTTCTTCGTGGTCTGCAACAGATGGTTGACTAGCGCCCAGGTGTTATAACCCAAACCATAACAGGCATCGAGCAGGCGGACTTGTCCTGTTTTCTCAGTGAGAGAGCATGCATTGCTTGGTTTTGCGTAATGATGGAGGGCCTCCGTATAGGCGCCCACACGGTTATGCATTAGCTCCCCTGTCTCAATATCAAGACAGGAGAGCGTTCCATCGGCAGTGGTTACAAAGGAGAAAGTCATGGCCTCATTATATAGAGAGATAAAGACCATAAGAAGTTTTGGTTCGGTTAGCAAGCCCCTTTAGCTAGCCAACGATGCCACAGCGATCTCTTCGAGTCTCTTGATTAACCTTTGATGGAATGGGTTTTTCGGGTTTAGGACAATTTCTTGGCCATCAACAATAACAGTTGTAGAAGCTGAACCGGAAGCAGAACCGTTTTGGGAGAACCAATAAGTAATAATGTGTTCATTGAACAGGATAGAAACGGCATAGTTATGTGAGTTTGGGGAGAAACCAATACCAACATTTGCGATCGGAGCATTTATACCCATTATTTGGGCTGCTGTAACGTTGATTCCTTTTTCTTTATTACCTATGCCAGTCGTTTGCATATCTAAAAGGTGCAAGACTAGTTCTTCAGCTGCGGGGCGATGTTTTTTGGTAGAACCTTGCCCAGGTATTATGTTGAATTCAGCTAATAGACCTTCTGCCGTTAGGATGACGTTAATGTCTCCGTTTACATTTTTAGCTCCAAGTATCTTGTTATAGAATTTTGCATACGATTTCTGTTTTTCTTCTTCCTTTAGTGCCTTAAATCCTTTAGGGAATGTATACCAGCGGTATATTGTTGTGGTGCCTGGGAGTGCAACAGTTGATGCTTGGAGTTTCTTTGCGAGCTGGGCTTTAAGCAGATCCACACGCAAACCACGTAGAGGGCTTTCAAAGTCACCGATAAAGAAAAAGTCCCTGTAGAGTGGGATCGGAGTTCTTCCCTGGGTAATTCGTCTGACTACTCTATATTCTTCATTCGAAGCATTTCGTGCAAAGTTAACTGGACGAGTGTTACTTGCTGACTTAAAGCTAGGATATGTTGAACCCAAATTTGTGATCTGCATATTAGTATCCTTTCCTTTAAATCCACCGAAATAAAATTCGAACCTCATCTCTAATTGCCTTGGTTAGAGATTGCTCCTAGCAACTATGTGCATAGACGCTGTAATCAGCATTTTCTAGAAATAGTCTGTGTTTTTAGGGGGGAGTAGCCAACCTGCTGATATTAGACACCGTTATGGGTACATCGTCCTGGGAATGTCTGTAATACCAACCAAAATATCTTTTGAGACCCACCCTGATATGAGTATTAGGGGGTAAATCATCACCCAGTTTTGCTCGACTCCTCTTGTTTATATAATAGTGGCAGGAACATCAGTTTTCTCCTAAGTGGTCAAGTTCCGTGTGAATGCTTCGATAGTTTTATTGTGTGTTGTCACCTTAAGCCAGCACTTGTAGGACAGACTTCGATGGACCAGCTCGTTCGACAAAGCAAGGCGCCCATTACTCCTGCTGCATCTCCTGTATTGATTGATAGAAAACAGATTGGTAAGCCCGCCTTCACCCTTGCAGAGCTTCTTATAGCGCTAAGTATTCTGGCTTTGATTGCTACGTTTACGATTCCGAAGATTTTGGTTGCCTAGACATACAGTAAATACAACACAGCCGCTAAAGAAGTGGCTGCAATGGTCAGTGAAGCCTATAATATTTACCGGCAAAATAATGAAGTGTCTGGCAGTACAAGGTTTTCCGATCTTACGCCGTACATGAATTATGTAACCAAAGTAACAAATGGCTTAATTGATGGCCATCAACTCGAGGGCAACATTGACTGTTCTATTACAAGTTGCCTGAAGTTACACGGAGGAGGGATTCTTCGCTATAACAACACGCTTTCTTTTGGCGGTACGGCAGGTACAAACGCAATGGGATTCAATTTTGATCCCGATGGCACGCAAAATGGCAATCATAGCGTGCAATTATGGCTTTATACCAACGGGCGTATCACATCTGTAGGGCATATTCTCCCTAATACAAGCAGTAGTGCCTATACAGCCCCTATTCCCTGTCCCGCGTGTGATCCCCCTTGGTTTTCTTGGGAACAATAGCCCCACTTTCTCGACTGTTCTGGATTTTTATCCTCTACGAATTATTACATTAGTAGCTTATAGCATGTTAAGTTTTATAGTTTAAACTTAACGTGTTAAACTATTTAATTAAGTTTGTTAAGTTTGACTAAATACTCAAAAGCACTTAGAATAGACTTATAGAGTTGCTAGATAGAGAGACTTAAAAACCGTCTATGAAAAGATCAACGAAAACGCTTGCCAAAATTTCAAGCGAAAGCCGACTGGAGGAATTGCTTGCTGAAACAGAGGCTGAACTTGCCAACCTGGAGCCAAAAATTGAAAAGCTCGAAAAGCAGGTTGAAAAACTAAAGGAATTGAAGTTGGCGAAACAAAAATTGATAACGTTAAAGTTAAGTATAAAGTCTATATTAAGTAACTTTAGTTTGGAGAATTCTGAAAACCTGAATTCTGATACTTTAGATAACTTTAATACTTTACTAGGCTACAAAAGACTTCCAAAAAACTTAAACACTCATCCAGAAGCGAATCAAAATTCACGATTCCTCTCCTCTCTTGCGGATCACACTTTCTTGCCTGAAAAGGCTTTTGCCGAAGCCGACAACGTTCTGCGAAAAAGAACGTCCATTAACTACGAACTGTTTCGAGCTGTAGTGCTAAATGGCGGGCAGGCAAGCACGGAACAAATCAAGAATTACCTCTTGGAGAATGATGTCCGTCAGCCCGGCAATGGACAAAGCTTTGAGCACGTTGAATTGACCGATATTTCATCCCGGATCAACTACCTCGTCCGAAAAGGATTGGTGAAACCGGACGGACGTGGACGTTTTGTCGCTGTACCCGGATGGGTACCGCCGGGCGATACGGAATAGCTTCCTCTTTGCTTTACTCAGACAGTTTATGGATGTGTATTAAGCGAAGGCATGGAAGCTACTAAACGGGCCAAATGATGAGGCAGTTGGACCATAGGTGAAATGGCTTTCTCTTTCACTTGGGCCAAGCCTGTTAAAACCCATTGTTCCGTCATTATTGATGGCGTTGTTCGTTGTGGACTGCGTAACATCGGAATAAACACCTGAAAGAACAGGGTTTTTCGTGAATTCACGGCGATCCAATCCGCCTACCAGTTGGTTGTAGTTGACTTGAACACCTTTGGATTTTAGGGCGTCCTCACATTGTTGAACGGCACTTTCCGTGATTTTCCCGTTCTTATCCTGGTAATTTGTCCTTAGATAATTTATTAAGTACGTATCACTCATAGGTACTGGACCTCTTCTCTTCGACCAATCATGTAGAAAGATTAGTTTTCAAATAAATAAAAACAACTGATTGTATGGAATTGCTTTTGTAAAGAAATATTTACAAAGTCGGCAAACCTAAAAGCTAAGCAGCAATTACGCCTAAAACTTACGGAATTCGGCAGCAACGATGGGTTCACAGGTTTTCTAAACGCTGTTGCATTTCTTTTAAGGGCATGAGATCTCCCTTGGCCGCCGCAATCTCAATCCCCTTCTGATAGATTTCTTTTGCCTGTTCTGGCTGCTTTGCCCCTTCCAATGCTTTCCCCAGGGACAAATAGGCGGCTGAGTGCTTGGGTTGAGCCTGGATCGCCTTTTCAAAAGGCGCTATGGCTTCCTCATATCGGTGAAGTTCCATCAGCACAGAGCCCAGGCCGAAATTACCCAGGGCATCCTGTGGGTTATATTTTAAGGCTTCCTGGAACATGGCAAGCCTTTCCTGCAACGCCGCTTCTTTTTTGCGTCGTTCCGCCTCGGGATCAAAAAACAGCCCAGCTTCTTTTGCTTTCTTGCTAAAGGCGGCCATTGTGGCCTTGGCCTTTTCCTCTTCCGCTTTTTCCTTGTTTCCCAGCTTCATGTAGAAGACGGAAAGGTTGGTATGCGCGAGGACGTGTTCCGGATCCAGCTCCAGCACTTTGTTCATCAGCGCGATGGCTTCAGTAAACCTTTCGTAGCGGGATAAAATCACACCCAAAGCCTCATACGCCTCTATAAGCGTTGGCTCCATCTGAATGGCCTTCTCTAGCGTCATGATAGCCTGCTCATCATAGCCGTCGGAAAAGAGCTTAAGGCCTTCCTGAAGCAGTTCTGCGCCATTTTTTTGCAATTTGGACTCGTAAAAAGGCAGTAACGCCACATGGGCTTTATAAGGCTGCCCGTTTATCTCTAAATCCAATGTTTTGCCAGGACTACGAACGCTTTTGCCCAAATAGGCCATGACAATGGGCCGGTTCAAGGTAGAAGATTCCGTACCGCTTTTTACGACGCCCACCGCTTTTCCATCCAGCAAAATCTCCGCATCCCGTGGTGGAAGCGTGCTGCCAGGTTCCAACAATAGGCCAGCCAGTGCTTTTTGCACCATGCCATATGTTTTGATTCTTGCGACTGTTTCTTGCCCTAAATAGCACCCTTTGCTGTAACTGACGGCTTCCCGCTCCAGGCCGGTTTCCGGTAGAAGCATTGTTTCATCATAATCAATGCCAAAGAAGGGAATGCCCGCTTCGATACGAAGAACGTCAAGCACCTCTAGAGACATCCAGACGCCATTTTTATTGGTGGGAAGCGCAGAAATGACAGGCTCCAGCACGTGATCCGGACCAAGCAACAAAAAGCCGGTTTCTCCCGTCAGGCTTCGGGCAATAACGCGGATTGGGGTGTCTTTCAAATGTAGTTGGCAATGTGCATGCAGTTTCAGGGCTGGCAACTCGCCAAACAAATCGGTTAGACACTCCGCGGATTTTGGTCCCTGAATGGTCCAGATTGACAAGCCCTCTTCCTTCACTACCTCAAAGCGTTCCAGGATTTTGAACCTGAGAATACCCCGTATCGCGCTTTCTGCTTCCGCTTTGGGGGCAAGGAGCAGAAAGGCATTTGCAGACAAGCGATGTAGTGAAAAGACCCCTTCAATATGCGCCTGACGGTCCAGTGAGGCGTTTAACTGTCCGGCTCCGGGTTGCAATGCCTTGACGTCATTACTCACCCGATTTTGCAGGAATGCCTCGGCATCGGGGCCTTCAATTCGATAAGCAGCCCAATCACACAGGTTTCCAGCGCCAAAAGTTGCGCGAACCTGAAGGGCAGCTTCCTGAACGGAAGAATCTGCTACATTTGTAACCCTTTGCATGGAAAAATACTTAATACCCGAAGGTCTCTTTCAACAGGGTTTGCAATTCCCCGCTTTCAGCCATCGGGCCCAGGATATCGGTATCCCCATAGCATTGTCCATTGATAAACACCTTGGGAAGGGTTGGCCAGTTGGTCATTTCCGTCAGAACAGCCCGTTTTTCCATATTGTGCAGCACGTCAATAACAACGTAAGGGTAACCAAACTGATCCAGAAACTGGACGGTTTCCACGGTAAAGCCACACATGGGCATTTCCTTGGTTCCTTTGCCGTAGAACATCAGCTTGTTTTCACGGATTTCCCGTTCGATTTCTTCGCGAATTCTGGTTTTGGTGTTTTCATCCAACTGCATCATGGGCAGAAGTCCTTCTTGGCTTGCTACAGGAACAGACAACAGTGTACCGGAAATTCCACCTGCTCACAAATCAGCCTCCGCCCTAGGGTTTTTTTATTAGATTAAGCCATATCGCTGCCTCTTCTGGTGTCCGGCCAACTCCAACAGGGTCTTCACCAAAAAGAGAATCTTTCCAACGTTTCCAAATAGAATCTTCCTTTGCCATAGTTGGATAGGCTACTGTACCGCCTGGCTCCTGAAAGGCTGGTGCCCCTGTTGCCTCCTTTCGAAGAGGCGGTATTGAAGGCGTTTCATTTGTTCCTTGAGCCGTTGTTTCATTGAGTTTTGGACCTGTTATGGTCGGTTTGTGAGATCCGGAAGTCGGGTTTGAGGTATCAACTGGCTTACCCGCTTTTTTCCTTTCTCCTAGTCTCCCGAGCCAATTTTGAAATCTTTTTCCTTGGGATGTTACCCGTTCGAAAAATTCTGTATCGGGTGAATGAAATCGCCGAGTCAAGAAATCAAAGCTCACCTTTTTACCCTGCCTAGTGCCACTTCTGACCGCCTGAATCCCAATGGCCGTCCCTGCAATAGCAGTCGTTGCAATAAAAACATCTCTCACGGCTCTGCCAGTATGTCCGCCATAACGCTTTTGAAGCTTTTGAAATGTATTTTTTATTGGGGTTATGATAACCCGTCTGGCACCCCCCTGTTGAACGCCTACAGGCATTGTCTCCATCCTCCCCTTAGTAGCTTGCTCTACGTTACGCTCTAGTTTTGCTAGCTCTTCCTTAGTGTTGATTGAGTGAAAACTTGTTTGGAAATGACTTTAGGATGTGCTGTTATTCGTTGTATTAGCCACTGTTGACGGTTTAACCCGGTAGGAATCCAGTCGCGTATTTAGCGTTTGAAATCCACGAGCTAAGCGTTCCTTCAATCGTGTCCACCAGCCTATAAGTTTTTGGAATACTTGGCTGTTCTTTATTTTCGTCCAATTGTTTAATGTTTTTTCTTTAAAAGTGAGATACCTTGCGCTTTTGGACAGCCGTCCATCCAGCGTGTCTGTGACTTTGGTCGCCTGTTCCTTTAATGATGGCGCTTTAGCGCTGGCTGTATCCACGGCTCGTGCTGTGAATCTTCCAACAGGTTCTTGGATGCTTTTAAGCACCTTAGGTATCACTGTCATTGCCCACCCCTTGTTCAAAGGATATTTTTAGTTACTTGCATAAAAACAATCTATAGAATTTTGTTGCTAGCTTTTCAAAAAGACTTGATGGCCAACAAAAACCAACCCCAACGTAAAATACTACAGGCGAATAAAAAGGGCAGCGGTTTTACCGGCTCGCAGTTTGGATCTCCGCAGCATGAAGGCGGCCATCTTCCATTGCCGGCTGGAGCCCTGCCATCACCATCCGATGCCGATCCATCAGGTTGACGCCCTCAAATCGTTCGGAAGTGACGCGGATAATGTAATGATCCGACATTCCGGTTTTATCTAGCGTTTCAACACGCGCACCCGGAATTTTAGACTGAATGAGCTGTTCAATTTCGCCGTGGCTGATCATTTGATTCTCCAATACTCCAATCCGGTTGTTATGCCCACCAAGCACGCCGTCTGTGACGTCTTGCCCTTCTTGCAAAGATAAGGCGCAACTCATCCAGGGCATCGATCATATGAAGCAGTGTTGTGACGTTAGAGGCAATATGGCGCCGGTCAAGAGGCCCTCGATAGCCTATTCTGCGGGCAAACCAGTTTCCCGGCGGTGTTACCGCAAATCGACCAACTTGTCGCCCAATCAACCAGGCGCGTAGGGGACCAACAATCATGACTTTCCTTCTGCTGTAACGTTCGCCCCTTATGCGTGTTTGGCCTCATATGCTTCGATATCGGCCAGATGGGATAAGGTATAACCGATATCATCCAGACCTTCCATCAGGCATTGCTTGCGATAGGGATCCACCACAAAATGCTGATCAGGCTGACCTGGGATTTTTACGGTCTGGTTCGGCAAGTCAATGGTAACCTGCAAGGACGGATCCTGTTCAATATCGCTAAGCAGTTTCAAAACCACGGATTCCGGGAGGGGGATGGGCAATAGCTGGTTTTTCAGGCTGTTGTTGCGGAAGATATCTGCAAAGGAAATGGCAATAACCGCCTGAAAGCCATAGTCCCGCAGCGCCCAGGGAGCATGTTCACGCGAGCTGCCGCAGCCAAAGTTATGGGCAGCGACCAGAATACTACCACTGTAACGAGGGTTGTTCAGCGGAAAATCCAGGTTTGGACTGCCATCTTCCAGATAGCGCCAGTCGTAAAAAGCTTTTTCGCCAAGCCCAGCTTTGCCGGTTCCCTTCAGGAAGCGGGCAGGAATAATTTGATCTGTATCTACGTTGTTGCGATTCAGCGGGATACAGCTGCTTTGGATGATGGTGATTTTAGAAGACATTTTCTAGCTCCAGATAAACTTTGTGGAGACAACTCTCCAAGCTTTAATTCAGGCTCATCTTACGAACATCAACCAGTTTGCCGGCAATTGCCGCCGCCGCTGCCATGGACGGGCTCACCAGGAAGGTTCGACCACCCTTGCCTTGTCGCCCTTTAAAGTTCCGGTTGCTGGTGCTGGCGCAGGCTTGGCCAGGCTCAATTTGGTCCCCGTTCATGGCGATACACATACTGCAGCCGGGCTCCCGCCACTCAAAGCCTGCTTCTGTAAAGATACGATCCAAGCCTTCCGCCTCTGCCTGGCGCTTCACGGGATAGGAACCGGGAACAACCAGGGCTCGGACATTCCCTTGCACGCGATGCCCTTTGGCGACCTGTGCGGCTTCCCGGAGGTCTTCAATCCGGGAATTGGTGCAACTGCCAATGAACACCACATCAATCGGCGTTCCTTCAATGGGTTTTCCGCTTTCCAGGGCCATGTATTGCAGCGCATCCGCCAGTTCTGCCTTAGCTTCCGGTGTGGAGAAATCTTCAGGCGTGGGAATGGTTTTGGAAATACCGACGGCCATCCCTGGATTGGTGCCGTAGGTGACCATTGGCTCAATCTCTTCAGCCTTAAGCTCAACCACCGCATCATAGCGAGCGCCTTCATCCGTCTTGAGGAGCTTCCATTGCTCAACAGCCCGATCGAAAGCCTCACCTTGGGGTGCATAAGGCCGCCCACGTAAGTATTCAAACGTAACTTCGTCCGGCGCCACCATACCAGCGCGCGCGCCGGCTTCAATGGACATATTGCAAAGCGTCATCCGGCCTTCCATGGAAAGGCTGCGAATGGCACTGCCCGTGTACTCAAAAACGTAGCCGGTTCCGCCATCCATGCCGATTTTGGCAATGATGGCCAGAATAATATCTTTGGCCGTCACCATAGGAGCCAGCTTGCCTTCAACCCGGATCTCCATCGTTTTGGAGGGGAGTTGCAGCAGACACTGGGTGGCGAACACGTGTTCGATTTCGCTGGTGCCAATGCCAAACGCCAATGCGCCAAACGCCCCGTGGGTGGAGGTGTGACTGTCTCCGCAGACAATGGTCATACCCGGCAAGGTCAAGCCTTGTTCCGGACCAATGACGTGCACGATACCCTGTTGATCACTTTGCAGACCAAAAAAGGTCACACCCGCTTCGCGGCAATTCCGTTCAAAAGTTGAAATCTGCCCGGCAGCCTCTTGATCCTGTATCGGTAGACTGCGATCGGTTGTTGGAATACTGTGATCGACTGTGCCGAAGGTTTTATCCGGACGGCGGAGCTTGAGTCCCCGGTCACGAAGTCCTTGGAACGCTTGAGGCGAAGTCACTTCATGGATGAGGTGACGGTCAATATACAGAATGGTCGGAAAGCCTTCTGCCTGATGAACGACATGGCTATCCCAAATCTTCTGGTACAGGGTTTTCGGTGATGAGGCGGACACGATACGGGCTCCTGCACAATATGGAAACAGAATGCAGTATGTATAGTATCTCAAGCAAGCCAAAGCTTCCAGCAGGACAGGAGTTCTTGCAGCATCCTGACAGCCTGGAGGCATGTTGGTTTTCATGCCGGTCATTCTTTGAAATGCCGGACCCATAATGTGCGCCTCTTGTTCTTGCACTTTGCTTGCGCGTACTATAGTAAAATCACCGGGCGCTTCAGCTTTTAGTCGTTCCAACCAAATAAGCGCATCAGGAGCTTACTGAAAGCCGAAGCGCTCGGGCCTCACACCCAAATAAATAAAGGATGACGTTCTTGAGCACAACATTGAATCCGGAAGATACGTATATCGTTCTGGATACGGAAACCACCGGTCTGGACCACAAGCATGAGAAGCTGATCGAGATTGCCGCCGTTAAAATGCAGGGAGAGAACGTGATTGACACGTTTTCTTCATTGATTAATCCGGAAAAACCCATTCGGCACTCTAGCTTCCTCATTCACCATATTTCCGAGGAGATGGTGAAAGACGCACCGACGATTGACGAGGTGTTGCCCCGCTTCCTGGAGTTTGTAGGCGAGTATCCATACGTCGCGCATAACGCCATTTTTGACTACAGCTTCATCAACGAGGCGAGCAAGGCGCTTTACGGCAAGCGGTTTACGAATGTCCGCATTGATACCTTTGAAATGTACCGAGCTGTCTTTCCGGACGAGGTATCGCATGGTCTGAATTCGCTCTTGCGGCGCTTTGGTTACGATGAGGATGTGGTTCACCGCGCCCTGGATGACGCCATGTGCCTTGCCAAGGTGTATCCCAAGCTGCGGCAGCTTTACGAGCAAAAATTCGCCTGGCAGTTCTCACAGGTCAAGAACGTTCCCTATTTGGTGGAACGCTACCTGCGGATGCAAAAGGCCAGCCAGTCCTTGCAGGCTGAAATGGCGGACTTAAAGGAAGTCTTTCGCCTTTACTTCCAAAACGGTGGTAAATCGGTTGAAGCCACCTCTGGCGAGGTCATGGTTTCCACTTATCGCCGTTCCTACACCTATGATGAGGCTAAAGTCTGGGAAATTGCCAAGAAAGCAGACATTTGCGAGCGTATCTTCAAGTTGAATCCACGTGCTTTGGATAAGCTGCTCGATCAGGCGGAACTAGACAATGAAGTAAAAGAGGCGCTCCGCGAATGCCGCCTGTCCATGAATGAAAACCGGGGCATTAATTTCCTGAAGCCCCAGGTAACAGCTATAGAGCCCCTTGAAG
>DATNQC010000019.1:0-20995 GCA_036702885.1 Oculatellaceae cyanobacterium
GAGCGCTTGTCCTCTTTCACGATGCCGGTCACGATGATGGAGGATTCCTGAGGCACCTTGTCTGCGGCCTCAAAGGCTTCGGGAGAGACATCGCCTTTGAACACGACGCATTGAATTGTGCCGGTGCCGTCCCGCAATTGAAGAAAGTGCAGCTTCCCGCTGGATCGCTTGTTGTAGAGCCAACCCTTTAACGTGACGGTTTGTCCAGCATATTGGGCAATGTTCTCAACATACACATGGGGATGGGTGGACATTTCCGTGGCCATGGCGTTCTCCCGCAATCAAACCTCTCGATATCCGGCAGCATTTGCTTTTTGAGTTGATAGAGCCAGGCAATGGATGAAGGATTGTTAGCTTTCCAAACGGCCTGACTGTGACCCCATCATAGCCTTTTCCCCGGAGGCGGACAATCTTGCCGCCAGTCAGATTTCATCGGAGTGCTTGAATCAGCAGGGCATAACAGGCAAGGGACATTTGGGCGGAGAGTTGCCAAAAGAATCGGCTGAAACCAACAGGGAGCCAAAATAGCAGAATGATCAATGCAAAGCCTGCCTGTCCCAGACGTGCATAAAACGGCCGTAAACTGGGGAACAAAGAAACTGCAATGCCATGACCATCCAATGGTGGAACGGGGAGCATGTTGAGTAGGAAAAACGCTGCATTTGCACGGGATGCCATGCTCAAGAACCGCTCCAGATTATTGGCGGGCGTTTCCGGTATCAGATTCAGGCTTCCGCAAAAAGCAACCGCAATGCCTGCCAATGCAAACAGGAACATCAATAACAGGTTGGCAAACGGTCCGGCGAACGCAACCAATGCTTCTCCATAGCGGTGACGGAACCGGCTGGGATTCACCGGGCAAGCGCCCCAGCACATGCCGGTCAGTAACAGGATAACCAATGATTGGGTTCCCATGTGGACCAGTGGATTGAGTGTAAAATAGCCTAGGCGCTTGGCAGTATCGTCTCCCTCGTAGTAGGCGGCTAGGGCATGGAACAGTTCATGCAGGCAGACCGAAAAAACGGCAATCAGAATCCACCAGAGGAAATATTCGGGTGCTGTGAAAAGGGTTTCAACAAACATTGTGCATTCGAGACCACTTAAGGGTTATCGTTTCGGTGAGCTTTGCCGTGAGCGTGGAGTGTTGCGTTAAGTGTTACGCAGATCGAACAATAGAATTTCAGATTCCCGGCTGAGTCCTTCCATCAGGATATGGGTTTCTCCTGCTTCAATAGCGGCACCATCGCCGGCTTCCAGTATTTGCCCGTTCAGTTGCGCCACGCCGGTCGCCATCTGAATCCAAGCCTTGCGCTCCGCTGCCAGTTCAAAGCCCAGTTGCGCCCCGACGGGCAGGGTGGTTCCGTACAACGAAACATCCTGATGCACGGTGATCGAATTATCACGCCCGTCTCTGGAAGCCAGAAGTCGCCAGCATCCCCGGCGCTCCTCTTGGCTAAAGGCAGTCTGCTGGTAGCTGGGAGATAATCCCTTTTGCTCCGGCAGAAGCCAGATTTGCAACAGATGCACCGGATCTGTATCGGACGGGTTGAATTCACTATGGTAGATGCCGGTGCCGGCGGTCATCCGCTGGAGATCTCCTGGACGAATGAGGGAACCGTTGCCCAGACTGTCTTTATGGGCCAGCGTGCCGGAGATGACATAGGTGATGATTTCCATGTCCCGGTGGTGGTGTGTGTCAAAACCCTTGCCTGGCTGAATGATGTCATCATTGATAACGCGGAGATCGCTAAACTGCAAATGACGGCTGTCTTGATAATCGCCAAAGGAAAATGTGTGGTAGCTTTCCAACCAATCGGTTCTGGTTTGACCACGCTCGTTCCGCGCTCTTACGTGCATGTTCTGGACTCCCCTTTACTGCCGGTGCTTTATTTTGACAGAAAACCAAGTCGCTGAAAATAATAGGTAGGGTTTGGAGGGCTTCTATTTGGGAAGCTAGGATGCCGATTCTGTGGTTGTTTTGGCGCAGCGTTCCCTGTAGAGCCTGGTGGTTGTTTCTTTTTTGGGTTGGGGTGGCATAAGTCCCGGATCAACATGCCATGTTGGTGAGCAGGATATTTGAAAATGGTTATTTTCGTGGCATAAGTGGAGACAATGGAACAGTACAGGTGGATTGCGTGATGTCTGGACAACCCGGAAAAAGACCCCATGTGGTGATTGTTGGTGGCGGCTTTGGCGGCCTTTATGCGGCTAAAATGTTGGGCAATCAGCCCGTGGACGTCACCTTGATTGACAAGCGGAACTTCCACCTGTTCCAGCCCTTGTTGTACCAGGTGGCAACCGGTAGTCTGTCTCCCGGGGATATTTCCGCGCCCTTGCGGGATGTGCTGCGGAATTTCCAGAATATCCGGGTGCTTCTGGATGAGATGGTCGATATTGTGCCGGAACAAAAACAGATCAAGCTGAAGCACCGGAATGAACAGCTGATTTCTTATGACCTCTTGATCCTGGCGACAGGGAGTGCAACGCATTACTTTGGGCATGATCAGTGGGCCACGCACACTCACGGGCTGAAAACCGTCGAAGAAGCGTTGGATATGCGCCGCCAAATTCTCTCAGTGTTTGAAGAGGCCGAAACGGAGCCCGATCCCGAAAGACGGGAAACCCTGATGACTTTTGCCATCATTGGTGGTGGACCAACCGGGGTGGAATTGGCCGGAGCCATTGCGCAACTGGCGCATTACAGTCTGGATCGCAACTTCAGGAACATTAATCCCAAAAAGACGCGCATCCTACTGATTGAAGGCGGCCCGCGCCTGTTGGCGGTGTATCCGGAAGAGCTGTCCGCATCCGCCGAAAGAACCTTGGTCAATATGGGCGTGGAAGTGCGTACCAAGGCCCTGGTGACGGAAATCGGCGAGAACTGCATTACGCTGAAGGTGAATGACAAGCCGGAATTTATTCGGGCGGGTAGCATCTTGTGGGCGGCAGGCGTTAAAGCCTCCTCCATTGGTCGGGTGGTTGCCGATCGGTTCGGTCTGGAATTGGATCGCAGCGGGCGTATTCCGGTTGAAGCGGATTGCTCCATTGCGGGACACCCCGAGATTTTGGTTTTGGGAGACCTGGCGAACTTCTCCCATACGCCAGATGGCAAACCCTTGCCAGGCGTGGCGCCGGTGGCTATTCAACAAGGCAAATACGCGGCTAAAACGGTCCTGAAACGCCTCCGTGGTGAGCCTGTTCCTCCCTTTAAGTATTTCAACAAGGGAAATCTGGCGGTGATTGGCTTGCGGGAGGCCGTTGCAGATATCTGGAAACTGCGCCTGTCAGGCTTAATCGCCTGGTTTATTTGGGCTTTTGTCCATATTCGCTACCTCATCGGCTTTGACAACAAGCTCATCGTGATGCTGCAGTGGTTTTGGACCTACTTTACCCGTCAGCATGGCGCACGATTGATTACCGGCCCAGGCTTTTACGATTAAGCTGGAAGTGCAGGCTGCCGAAACAAAGCCCCTTCTGCAAAAGGCCTGCTTACTGCTGCAACGAGGCAAGATAACGCGCCTGTATTCTGAAGTTGGAATAAGTCGATACTTCAGCCTTTGGGCATCTGGACCAGCCGTTGTTGCAGGGCTTTAATAGCAACTTGGGTGCGATCCTCAACGCCCATCTTTTGAATGACGTTACCCACATGGATTTTTACCGTGTGGATCGTAATGTTCAGCGCTTCAGCAATATCTTTATTGCTTTTACCGCGAACAATCAGCTCCAGCACATCCAATTCTCTTTCCGTCAGGGGAATCAAAGGCTTATCACCGAGCTGTTCCTCGGCTTGCAGTAGCTCTTCCGGGGAAATTTTTTCGCGCAACAGGCGCATTAACACAGTGCTAATGGCTGGATCGTACCAGGTGGCTCCCTCCCAAACCATCTCTAGCACCTGGACCAGACGCTGGATCTTGATGTCCTTCATACAGTAAGCGTTGGCGCCGCAGGTCAAGGCGGCGGCAATGTTGGCTTCATCGTCATGGGAGGTGAGCATGACGACTTTCATATCCGGGAATTCTTCCTTGATGAGCTTGGTGGCCGTCAAACCGTCCATGACCGGCATTTCAATATCCATCAATACGATATCGGGCCGGAGTTCCCGTACATAATCCAGTGCGACTTGTCCGTTTTCCGCCTGGGCCACAATCTTATAGTTGCTTTTGGATTCAATGGACATGCTGAGTCCCACGCGCGCCCATTCATGGTCTTCGGCGAGCAGTAATCGGAGTGGTTTAGTGGATGGTTCCGTCATGTGGGTATGGCTTTCAAGATTTTTTGATTTACAGATGTGTGGATCCTGGCTTTGGCAGGCGAATTAAGAATGTAGCGCCCTGTTTCGGCGTACTGATGGCCGAAATACTTCCCTGATGCAGTTCTACGATCGTTTTACAAATAAACAATCCCAGTCCCGAGCCTAACTTGTGCCGACGGCTGCCGCGGGGACCATAACGGTCAAATATATGAGGCAGGAATTCCGGCTCAATGCCATTTCCGTTATCAGCAACTTCGATTTCGACTTTATCGGGGGTCTGGGTAGCCCGGACTTCAGCGTGGCAGCCATGGGGAATATTTTCAAGGGCGTTCCCCAACAGGTTGATCAGGACGCGCTTCAGGAGGGAACGATCCGCTCGGATTGGCTCAAAATCCGCAGGGACGCGATTGAATAGTTCGATACCTTTATTGGAGGCTAACGCGCCCAAGGTATCCAGGCATTCTTCAACCAGGGTGTATAAATTAAACCATTCTGCATGCAGAATGATTTTGCCTTCTGCATATTGGTAGGTTTCCAGCAGCTTGCTCACCATGTCTAGCAGGTTTTCGTTGTTTTCGATCAATCCGTGACACAGGAACGCGATTTTACCAGCTTCGTGCTTGCATTGCTCCTGCAAAAGTTCCAGCATGTGCTTTTGGGCAATCAGCGGGGTTTTGAGGTCATGGGTAAGGGAGGAAATAAAGGTGGAGCGGAGCTTCTCGTTTTCCTTGAGCGTCTGGTTCGCTGCCTGTAATTCGTTGGTGCGTTCAATCACCTTTTTTTCAAGCAGCTCGTGCGAACTTTGCAAGGCTTCCTCGTATTCCTTGCGTTGGGTAATGTCTCGCCCGATGCCCGTGATCCCAATGACATTGCCTTCCCCGTCAAAAATGGGTGATTTGATTGACTCCAGCCATATTTTTCGGCCATCTGGGTAAGTATAACAGTCCTCCCGGGATAACCTTTGGCCTGTTTCTAGGACTTGTTCATCCATTTCGCGCTGGCTTTTGGCAAAATCCCCGGTTACAAAGTCTTCGAGCCGCTTGCCCTTCACTTCTTCCTTGCTGCAGCCCAAGAATTTGGCCAAGACGTCATTAGAGGTGATGTATTTGAAGTTGCAGTCTTTCAGCCAGACCATATCGGGGATATTGTCCAATAGTGCTTCCTGTTGCGCTGTTAGGAGCATCAACGCTTCTTGTGTCTGGGCGCTTTCGGTAATATCCTGTATGATGCCACAGACCTGGAGCAGCTTTCCGCGCTCATCGAACGAGGCTTCCGCTAGAGAGCGGACTTTCCGGATTTGTCCATCAGGTCGGATGATCCGATATTCCAGGGCGATCTCACTTTTTCCTGCGAGTAACTCGTCCAGCGTGCGGGACCAGAGTTCACGTTCCTCTGGATGAACGTATTCCAGATATTTCGCTTTGGTGTCGAATGCCGTATTGGGCGGGGCTCCCAGGATGTGGTAGAACTCTTCCGAAGCGTACCAATTGTGCTCGTGGGCGTCATAGAGCCAACTTCCCAGTTTGGCAACCCGTTGGGAACGTAACAGGCTGGCCTGGCTTTTATGGAGCTCCCGTTCATTCGCTTTGACTTGTGAAATGTCCAGCACGAACACGAGACAGGTATCTGCATAGTCGCTTTCTTGAGGAAAAGAACCGATAATCCCGATCAGTGCATCAACCCTGGAGCCATCTTTTCGGAAGTATTGCTTCTCAAAGGAAGGCACGCTGCCCTGTTCAATCAGTTGCTTGAAGGCCTTGTCACCTTTTTGTCGATACTCTGGCGGTGTGAGATTGCGCCAATCCAATAGGCCATCCTGGAGGTCTTGCCGGGTATAGCCCAGCATGTCCAAAAAAGTCTGATTGGCTTCCAGGATACGGCCATCCCAATGGGAATGCACGACACCAATGATGCTGGTATTGAGTGCCTGGAAAAGGTAATCTCGAATGCTCTGTCTGTTCTGTTGGGCGGGAGGGCTTTGTTGCGCGTGTAGCCAGGCTTCTATGCCTTGGGTATCGGTGATTTCAAAGTACCGATAAGCAGGATTTCTGGACATAAAACGGGAAACGTCTGCACCAGCGGCTTGTTCTCCAAGCGCGCCGACTGGAAGTTCCAATTGGGCGTCTTCCAGATAGTCCGCCAGAGAGAATGCATTGGGCCCAAACCGGGTGAGTATGGTTCCCCGAAACCCTTGGTTAAGGAGCGACTTCAGTGCTTCAAAGTCAGGAGCAGCATGTACGCCCCAACCTTTTGGCAATGTAAGGTTGGGTTGTGTTGGGAGGGATGGCCACCCCAAAAAGATTATACCGAAAGAATCTATTGTTACGCTGTTTCGCATTCACTCACGGACCATAAAACCCATGGGACTAAAGAAATTAGAAGCAAAGTATCTGGAAAAAAGATGATATCCTGATTCTTCCAAAAACGGATCAGAATTTTTAGAGCTATAGCTTGACTATTTCAAATAAGGGGGAGCTCAACCTTTATTATCAGTTGTCTTTCGCCTTTGGACTTTTTATCATCCTACCACGGATTGGTTTTGAGCAAAGCGATTAAATTAAGGACGTGTCATCCGGGGGTGGGTGGGCGTGCGGAACTGTTGTATACGCAAAAGTCGAGGGACCGATGTTTGGGGTAGTGGGGCTTGGCAATCCGCGCTTTGCTTTTGGGGACGATGCGGGGATCTGGCATGATGTGAATGGAGATAATACTTTGGTACTAAATGAGTTTCACACTTTGTAGTAATGACAGCCCGTGTAGATGCAGATTAAACTACAGTTACTGGAATTTCTTGTTATGCAGTTATGTATGACGGCCCATTCGCATGAATGGGTTTTTCTTTATCCAAAAGGGGGCTGCCGGGTTTTGTCGGGGATGAAAAATACGCTATAATAACCCCCCGTGTCCCCGGAACGTATTGAGTTCGCGATGCCTCTTTTGAAACGCTTCCCGCAGCAAAAGGAAATATTTTTGCTGGTGGCCTCCGGGTTACTATCCTTGTTTATCTTGGACACGATCCTGGTTCAAGGTTTTTATAAGGAAGAGCGCTACCGGGAAACGTTGATGGCAGAGCGCTTGCAGGCGCAGGTTCAGTCCTCTCTGGAAGAGCATGTGACGGCCTTGATTGCTCTCAAGGTGGTTTACCAGAACTTCACAGACATCAATGAGTATGACTTTCAGCAGTATGGAAAGTCCATTACGGCAACCTTAAACGGGTTCCAAAGACTGTTTTTTATTGACCCTAAGCTTGTAGTCCGTCAGGTTTACCCGATATCTCCTGAAAATTCCGGACTATATGGCTATTCCTTAAAAAAGGAAACCCTGCTGACCAACGCATTGCTGCAGGCCAAAACCACGCAAAACCCGACCACTTCGCGGTTGCTGCCCTTTTTGAATCACCCGAAGAGTTTTTGGGCGTTTATTCCCATCTACCGCAACAATAACAAGGAGTTTTTGGGGTTTGCAGCGGGAGAAATTTCTCTGGAGCGTATCTGGCAGCCCTATATCCGTTCTTTCTCCCAATACCAGTTGCAATTGATTGATCCGGATGGTACACAACTGTTCCAGCAGGTTAGTATTGACCTCAAACGACCGACTGTAACCGAGATACCGTTTAATATTGCAGGACAATCCGACTGGAAACTACAGTTGAATCCCATCAACCCCTCTTCGGAAAGTCTGCTGATCCAGCGGGTGAGCCTGTGGTTGGGAGGGATTTTGATTTTGCTGCTGGGCAGTACGATTATCCTGAGTGCGCATCGGCACAAAAGCGAGCTGGAAGAAGCGCAGCAGCAGTTCAAGACGATTTTTGAGGCCTCCCCGGACGGCATTTTGATGCTGGATGACAAACTACACTTGCAGGTTGTCAACCCAATGGTGCGGACCTGGCTGGAGCAGGACGAGCAAAACCTGACAGAACAAACATTTTTCGACTTGTTCCGCTGTCAATGCCCGAATCTGGAGAAATGCCGGGAACTATCCTACCTGCTGTGCACGAGCGAGCGCTTTTCCGCCGATTTGCCGGAGGTGTTGGAAACGCAACTGATTCATCATGATCAGCACATCACCTTCCGCCTGAATGCGTCGCGGATTTATCAGGAGCGGGAAGGCCGGAAAGCTTCCGGTTTTATTTGCGTGCTGGGGGATATTTCAACCAGCAAGGAGCTGGAGCGAATCAAGGAAAGCTATGTCGCTACGCTGACCCATGATCTAAGAACACCACTACTGGCCCAGCAAATGGTACTGACCTCTTTGGAGTCGGCGGTGGTGGGTGATGAGCAGAAGCGGCTGTTGAGCGGTGCGCGGGAAAGCGTGCAGGATTTGCTGGAAATGGTGAATGCCACGCTGCTGTTTTACAAGCTGGAATCAGCTCATGTAACGCTGCATCGGCAGAATCACTCAGTGCTTTCCCTGTTGCGGGAGGTCATGGCCAACTTACAGCCCCTGGCTGAGAAAAAAATGATGTCTCTGGAGCTGAATGCAGCGCTCAATCTGCCGGAGATCTGGGTGGATTCGATTCAGTTGAAACGGGTTTTCCACAACCTGATTTCCAACGCAATCAGTTATGGACATAAAGACACACCCATTCATATTGCAGTGCAAACCCAAAAGGCGCTAGGATGCGAGCAAATCGACAATCTGCTGATTGAAATCCGTAACGAGGGACGTGGTATTGCCCCGGAGGAATTACCGCGTATTTTTGACAAGTACTTTTCCCTTTCCCGCAAGTTCAAGCAGATTGGGACGGGTTTGGGACTTTATATTGCCCGTCGGATCGTGGAGCTTCACGGGGGGTGTATTTGGGCGACCAGCGAACCTGGCAAGCAGACAAGCTTTTTTGTCTCTTTGCCGCTGACCACTCAAATGGAGTCGACCCAGACCATAGCAAGTGCGGTTGTTAGCGGCTTTTAACACTGCTTAAGTGAGAGGCTATCTAGTCAAGATAAATTTTTTCAGGCTCAGGCTTTTCCAAATCTGCCAAGCGGGAGCGCCGGGAACGGGTTGTGACGGGAGGCGCAGCGCCCAAACGCTCAATAACCTTGGTGGCCATTCGTTCTTCATTCAGTTCTTTTTCCAACCGGCGGTTTTCTTCTTCCAAATCGCGAATAACCGCTTTGAGACGAGCGATTTCGGAATCCTCTTCTTTTTTCTGGACAATGCGCCGGTTGATTTCCTGACCTAATACTTTCAAAGCGGCATCCAGTTCGGTATCTGCGGCAGCGCTGAAGTTTCTGCCCACTTCCGGCGTTGCTCCGGCATGTTTACAGTACCGTTTGCGCACTTTAATCAGTTGCGTTTGGCCTTTGGCATAGTAATAAAACTCACCGGGTTTCAATGATTTAATCGCCTGAAAGGAAATGCCCGCCTCGTTCAGGAAAGGCTTAATCGCCTTGTAGTCGATTTCTGACGTAATCCCGCCAAACCAGAAGCGGTTGCACTGGCTGAGGATATCCTTATTCAAGCTGGCCGGACGCTGCGTCGCCCATAGACTGTCGATGGCCCGCTTGCGGCCTCGCTTGGCAATTTTTTGGCTGGCTTGGACAGGGTCCATGGTTTTCTTTTTGCCCCGTTTAATAGAGGTGGCTGCCATGCGTTGCGGGGCGTAAATTTGCGCTTCTTCCACAACCAGGCGGATTTTGGTCCGATACTTTTGCTCAGCCTGGAATAAGGCATCCGCGATTAGTGCATAGAGATGCTGCTGTTCCTCATCCAGGTATTCAGAGAGGTCAAACACCGCGGACAAACGATGTTGCAGCATGGCTTCCACATAAAGATCGATGGCTTCTTCTTCCATCGGCAGGCTGCCATGCTCTCCGCCGATGATCATCATGGGATAGCGTGCTGCCAAGGTGAAGTGCTCACCTTCTGGATCGATCACGCAGACCAGGCAGTTGTTTTCAAGCGTTTCCTCCAGAAGAACGCCGGTGAGGTAGGACTTTCCCATACCGGAGGATGCCAGAATCGCATCCCTTTCTCCTGTCGTCGCAAAGGCATCCAGGGGAATGGTAAAGTTTTTGGCAACCTCTAACCCGCGTGTTCCCGGGACAATCTTATTTTTGATGAAGCGGAACATACCTGTATTATAGGGAAAGCAATCCGGCAGGAAAAGAAAATGTTCGGCTTGTTTTTCGATTCGCTAAATGGCTGATAATGGTTGCGTGATTTCTATATATAAGGAACAGGCGTTATTTCCGAGCTTTATCAAGTATAAAATGTTGGCTCAAGCGAAGATGGTGGGGGCGGGTGGATGTTTCAGCGGCTCGACAGAATGAGAAACTCCGGGATGGCGTTATCGTCCTGAGAATGCTATCGTCACAGAAAAAAGTTTGCTCTTTTGCATCAAGCATTCAAAAGTTCGGAATGCAGAGACATTGGTCGGTATTTTTGGAAGGAGTCACAAATGGCTGAACCGAGAGACGGAAGTGTGCAAGTAGGCGGTTTACCCTGGCTGGCGCGTATGATCGACAAGGCGCGTCTGGAAGCGGCTGGTGAAATCGAACAATACGACCTGGAATACCCCTGCCCCATGGATCAGCGGTTGCTGGCGCAGCTGAACGTGGATGCCAAAACGTTCCAGAATATTGCAGTTTCCGCCAATACGGATGAACAGGTGTTGTTTGAGCTGGAGCGAATCGGCGCAAACCTCCCTGCCAAGAAATAACGCATCGGCTCTATTGTAACGGGCGAGCTCCTTCATTGAGGGAACTCACAGAAGATGTTGCTTGCCTGTCATAAGATAGGCATGTTTGTCGTTGTAGTATGACAAGCAATAGTATCGCTCAGGGGAGCGTGTCTATTAGCGTCGCTCCCTGGCATTCTTGTATATGAGAGTACTCAACTGATTTAGCATAGGAAACAAGCGCGTGGCCACATCCACATCGACTGTAAATCAGGGTACCCAACGGACGGATGCTTGGCAGCTCCAGCCCATTTTGGCTGGCTTGGCGCTGCTTGCGTTCGGTGTGTATGCGCTGTGGCGCGCATTCCAGAACGCGCCGAGCGAAGTTCCTGGAACGAACTACATTTCGCCGTTGTATACACCCTATCTTCCCCACCT
This sequence comes from Oculatellaceae cyanobacterium, assembly GCA_036702885.1. GTDB lineage: Bacteria > Cyanobacteriota > Vampirovibrionia > Vampirovibrionales > Vampirovibrionaceae > DATNQC01. Next base: position 11,310 of record DATNQC010000019.1, read on the forward strand.
TCTGCACACATTTGGTATTTCAGTTCCGGCTTGGGAAAAAACCTTGCCGAGTGGCAATCTGGGCTGGATTTTCTCGCCGGCTCTGCTGATTATGTGGGTTCCCATTGGTTTTCGGGCAACCTGCTACTTCTATCGTCGGGTGTATTATCGCTCCTTCTTCACGGCGCCGGCAGCGTGTGCTGTGGACGTCAATCCGAAGAGCCCGCTTATGGCGCTGATTGGCAGCGGCAAGAAGTACATGGGCGAAACACTGTTTCCGATGGTGTTGATGAACCTGCACCGCTACTTCTTCTATCTGGCGGCGCTGTTTATTTTTCTGCACACCTTTGATGCATTGTTTTCCTACTTTCTGCCGGGCTTTGCGGGGCTCCGCATTGGTCTGGGCAGCTTGGTGGTGTCGCTGGATGTGGTGCTGCTGGCGCTGTATGCCTTTGGTTGTCACTCCTGGCGGCACATCATCGGTGGTCGGCTGGATTGCTTCTCTTCCTGTCCGATGGGTGAAATGCGTCACCATGCCTTTGAGCGTCAAGGCCTGCTGAACCGGAATCATGGTTTGTTCGGCTGGGTCAGCCTGGGCTGGGTCGTTATCGCCGACCTGTACATCATGGCCGTATCGAAAGGCCTGATCCCCGACTTCGTATTTTATAGCAACACGTGGAAAGGCATTTTCGGATGAGCAGCGTGTCCTACGAAACTCACACGCATGACGTTTTAGTCATCGGCGCGGGCGGCGCCGGTCTGAGGGCGGCCATCGAAGTGTCTGCCCATGGCCTCAAGGTCGCCCTGGTTTGTAAATCTCTTTTGGGCAAAGCCCACACTGTTATGGCAGAGGGCGGTTGTGCTGCTGCACTGGGGAACGTAGATCCTCAAGATGGCTGGCAGGCCCACTTCAAAGACACGATGAGGGGCGGTAAGTTCCTCAACAACTGGCGGATGGCGGAACTCCACGCCAAGCAGGCGCCGGATCGTGTCCGGGAACTCGAATTGTGGGGTGCGGTATTTGATCGCACGCCGGATGGCAAGATTAACCAACGCGCGTTCGGTGGGCACACCTATAAACGCTTGGCCCACGTTGGCGACCGTACCGGTTTGGAACTGATCCGCACCTTGCAGGATAAGGGCGTTCACTCCGGCATCGATGTGTTTATGGAGTGCACGATTACCTCCTTGTTAAAGGATGCGGATGGTCGTGTGTCCGGTGCATTCGGTTATTGGCGCGAAAGCGGTCGTTTTGTGGTGTTCAATGCCAAGGCGGTGGTTCTGGCCACCGGTGGAACCGGCAAGGCCTGGAAAGTCACTTCCAATTCCTGGGAATACACAGGCGATGGGCAAGCCCTGGCCTATAACGCCGGTGCGGAACTGATGGACATGGAATTCATCCAGTTCCACCCGACTGGTATGGTCTGGCCGCCGGGCGTCCGTGGTTTGCTCGTGACGGAAGGCGTCCGCGGTGAAGGCGGTATTCTTCGGAATAGCCAGGGTGAACGCTTCATGTTCAAGTACTTGCCGGAAAGCACCCGGAAAAGCTTTGCTGAAACGGAAGAAGAAGCGAAACAATGGGTGGAGGAAGTGCTGGCCGGTCGTCCGGCAACGGTGCGCCGTCCGCCTGAATTGTCCACGCGCGATAACGTGGCGCTGGCCATTTACAGCGAAGTAAAAGCGGGCCGGGGTACGCCGCATGGTGGCGCTTATCTCGACATCAGCTACCAGAATCCGGAGCGGGTGAAGAAAAAGCTGCCCAGCATGTATCACCAGTTCAAAGAATTGGCTGATGTGGATATCACCAAGACACCGATGGAAGTCGGGCCGACGATGCACTATACGATGGGTGGTATCCGTGTGGATGCTGAAACCCAGATGACCTGCGTGCCCGGGCTGTTTGCCGCGGGTGAGGTTGCCGCTGGGTTGCATGGTGCGAACCGTCTGGGTGGCAACTCGTTGTCAGACTTGTTGGTCTTTGGTCGCTTAGCCGGGCTGGGTGCTGTGGAATACGCAAAACAGTATGGTGCAGCACCGACTGCGGACGAAGAGCAGGTGAAAGCTGCCGCCAAAGCGTTACTGGCTCCCTTTGAACGCGAAGGTGAAGGTCCGTACGAAATCCACCGAGATTTGCAGGAAATCATGCAAAACAAGGTTGGTATTGTACGTACCGAAGAAGACCTGAAATCCGCTGTGGAAGAACTGGAAAAAATCCAGGAACGCATTGAACGCGTTGCTGTGACCGGTTCTATCCAGTTCAACCCGGGGTGGCACCTGGCGCAAGATCTGCGGAATATGATCATTACCTCCAAAGCCACGGCTAAGTGCGCGCTGGAGCGGCGTGAAAGCCGTGGTGGCCACACTCGTCTGGATTATCCGGAAATGAGCGCTGAATTGGAAAAAGTGAATGCCGTCGTCAAAAAAGGCGCCGATGGCACCATGCAGTACAGTGCCGTTCCGAAGCCGGAAATGCCGGATGAACTCAAAAAGCTGTTTGAGGAGGACAAGAAATAATGGCGCATTCCGCAACCGAGCATAAAACCGCCACGTTTCATGTCTGGCGCGGCGAGGAAGGCAAAGGCGAATTCAAAGAGTATCGGGTGCCGGTTGAGTCAGGCATGGTTGTGCTGGACGCCATGCACTACATCCAGGGCTATGAGTCTCCGGATCTGGCTGTTCGCTGGAACTGCAAGGCGGCTAAATGCGGCTCTTGCAGTGCAGAGGTCAATGGCAAGCCGAGCCTGATGTGCAAAACCCGGCTGGATCACCTTGATCTCAGCAAACCGGTTGTCGTGAGTCCTTTGAAAACGTTTCCCTCCATCCGGGATTTGGTGACGGACGTGAGCTGGAACTATGAGGTGAATAAAACCATCACCCCGTTCACGCCGCCGGACAACAAGCCGGAAACCTGGCGCTACTATCAGGCCGATGTGGATCGTATTCAAGAGCATCGTAAATGTATTGAATGCTTCCTGTGTCAGAACGTGTGCCATGTATTGCGGAATCATGATCGGAAGGATGCATACGCAGGACCACGTTTCTTCGTTCGCATCGCCAGCTTGGAAATGCACCCGATGGATCGGGCGGATCGCGTTCCCTTCCTGAAGAACAAGGGTGGCATTGGTTTGTGCAACATCACCAAGTGTTGTACGGAAGTGTGTCCGGAAGAAATCCGCATTACGGATAATGCCATTATTCCGCTTAAAGAGCGGGTGGTGGACCGTTACTACGATCCGCTGCTCTGGCTCCTGAGAAAGCTGGGGTATATCCGTTAAATCAAAGTTCTAAACAGAAACGCCTTCCATCCGGAGGGCGTTTTTTGTTGTCGATATACGACAAAAAGCATGTCTATGCTACACATGAGGTGTTATTCCAGGAGAGGGTGTTTTCATGCAGATTGTGTCGTCGCCGGTGTACTCACAGCGTTCGCCTGTATTTGCGGGTGTTTTGCCAACCCGATTGAACCGGAAAGAGTGTGCCTGGATTGATCAAGCGCTTGATGAATATGAGGCCGGATTGGCGGCGCTGATGCGAAAAGATCAGAAGGCGCATCCGGAGCAGCCCATTTTGCAGATTCGCCTTGAGCGACATTTGAAAAAAATGCGCCGCTTTTTAAAAGGGCAATTGAAAAAGCTGAAGAAAGATCCTGCCAGGGCGATTCCATTTACTGCGGTGTTTGCGGGGGGAACCGCATCCGGTAAAACCTTGTTGATGCAGCGCTTGGGAGCCGCATTGGAAGAGCAGGCGGCAGCGCAGATGGGCTGGGATAGTCAGTGTCATGGCTCTGTTGTGGAAACCATTGAGCAGGACAATTATTTCGCAGATCGTTCCCAGATACGTCGGGAAGTTGGCGATGTCCGTTTTTTTACGGAAGCGCCGCTGGATGCGCCTGAAGGTTTGACTTGGCGTCCCTTGAGGAAGGATCTTGACCGCCTGAAGCGGGGACATGGGGTTCGTATCCCAAACCACAAATATGTGGATGCCAGCACACGCCATGGGCAAACGCTGAAAGCACCCGCACCGTACCTGTTGGTGGATGGCCATTTGGCTTTGAATGATCGGAAGGTTAGCCAGTTGGGTGATGTTCGCATTTTTGTGGATGCAGATCGCGAGGTGCGTTCGGAACGGTGGTGGAAGCGCGCCAATGAGCGCATCAAAAACGCGGATGAAATTAAGAGCGTGCTGTTCCGCAAGGCAATGGCAAGCCATGATGCCTACATTGAGCCGTCAAAGGACAAGGCGGATATTGTGATCCAAAATCAGAGCAATGCGCCTGAGCGCTTGGCGGATGTTCAGGAAACTGTGGATGAACTGGCGCGACTATGGGTCAAGACGACCTATCCAGTGACCCATGGGTAGTCACCCTAGATTGTCAGACGATCACGTCTGTCAGTGGAGCAGAATGCTATAGCCAACGCGCAATAGTGACGGTAAACGTCGCCAACTTACGTCCAAAAGATAGACTTCTTTTGGGTGGTATTCTACGAGTCTGCCTTGGAATTATTTTGTGAGTGATGCTATGTGACGAGTGGAACCGTCGTTTCTGCGCCCTGAAGCACGGTTCCTTTAGGCACCACGGTAATGCCCCCCTCGGAAACATAGAACCCGCGGGCTTCATCCTCTTCACGGTCGTACCCGATGCGTGTATAGGGCGGAATATCCACGTACTTGTCGATGATGGCCCTGCGGATTTGGGCATGTCGGCCAACGTTCACGCCGTGCATCAAAATGCTGTCTTCCACCACGGCAAAGCTGTTGATCCGGCAGTATGGCGACAGGACGCAGCGCACCAGTCGTCCACCGCTGATGATGCAGCCGTCTGACACGATGGAATCCGTGGCAAAGCCGCGCCGTTCTTCATCGTTAAAAATATACTTGGCAGGCGGCGCCTGATAGGAATACGTCTTAATCGGCCACTCCCGGTGATACAGGTTGAACACGGGTTCAATGGCAACCAGGTCCATATTGGCTTCCCAGTAGGCGTCAATGGTTCCAACGTCGCGCCAGTAGCCGCGTTCGCTTTCCGTCTGTCCGGGAACGATGTTGGTTGCAAAGTCGTAGACAAAAACCCTCCGCCCTTTGGCAATCATGGAAGCAATGACGTTTTTGCCGAAGTCATGCTGGGAATGGGGGTTTTCAGCATCTTCTATCAGCTCTTCCACCAGGACCTCCCGGTTAAAAACATAATTGCCCATGGAGGCCAATGCATAGCCGGGACGATCGGGCATCTCTTTCGGAACTTTGGGCTTTTCCTGCCATCCCGTCACCCGATACATGTTGTCCACTTCAATAATGCCGAATTCACTGGCCTGTTCAATAGGCACTGGAATGGCCACAATGGTCAGATCTGCAGCCTGCATTTTATGGTATTCAATCATCTGGCTCACATCCATCTTGTAGATGTGATCTCCGCCAAATACGCAAACCAGTGACGGCATTTCGTCGTAAATCAAATTCAGGTTCTGATAAATTGCGTCTGCCGTACCGCGATACCACTCTTGCCCCAAACGCATTTGGGCTGGCACGAGTTCCACATATTGGTTAAGAAACGGTGGCATGGGCCAGCAGCGGGCAATGTGCCGGTTCAGGGAGTCGGACTTGAACTGAGTCAAAACTTTGATTTTATAGAGTTCTGAATTGATAAAATTGTTCAATACAAAATCAATAATCCGGTATTTTCCCCCGAACGGCACAGCCGGTTTGGCGCGCTCTTTGGTCAGCGGGTATAGCCGCCTCCCCTCACCGCCTGCCAGAATCATTGCAAGAATGTTTTTCTTCATAGCCCAACATTATACTCCACGGCCCGCCGTTTGAAATTGACCTGATGGACGACTTTCCTCGATTTTTTGTTTGTTACCAGGAGGAAACAAAATGCTGTTAATAAGCCAAATGAATTAAGAAAAGGCAGGGGAGAAATATAACAAGTGCTTGAGCGGACACAGGTGGTCTTTTCGGATTGGACCTGTGCCGCCAAGCTGCAGGATATGACCAAAAGCCGGTGAACGAATCAGGTCACTCCCGCGTTAGATTGAAAATTGCTTTCTAGGCAACCGAAGTTTGGTGCTGCTTGTCGTCTAGCTCGGATTCCTGTGACTCCGAATCGGATGACTGGGTTGTGACGACGATGCGAAACCCGGGAAAGTCTCTATTCAGCATGGTTTTGATGACGTAAATCTGGACCAGAAAGCCAATCAGCATGCCCATGCCCTGACTTAATCCGTTGGTAATGGACGGATTCACGCCAATCGTGCGCTCAAGGACCATAAATACAATGCTGACCGGAATGGTTAAGAGAAACACCGGAATCATTGATAGCAGGAATCCACGCCAGGTAATTGCCCACCACAGTCGTATGGCCATTTTCCACGTTGGACTGATTTCTTCCTGAAAAGCCATCTCTCCCCCTCCGAAAGTTTTCCCTGCCACTGTAGCGCATGCCGAAAAGCCCCCTCAATCCCTCCTCTGGCGGATGAACCTACCTGATCAGGCATCCTCCTATCATCTACGCTTCTAAAAGGAGCATTCCGTAATACTCCGAGGCGTCGGTCCAACTGGCAAGGCAGCGGTATCCCAACGCTTCGAACCAGTCAGCCAGTTCGTCCGGATCGAATTTTCGGGAAATTTCCGTCAAAATTTTCTCCCCGGGCTCAAAGACAAAGGTTTTTCCCAGATGTTCGATTTGCACCCGTTGAAAGCGCGTGCTTTCCAGGTACATTTCAATTCGCTGCTCCTCCTGGTTGTATATGGCTTCATGTTGCCAGGTGGATAGCCTGAAATTCGCGCCAACGGCTTTGTTCAGATGGGATAATATGTTTCGGTTAAAACTGGCAGTGACTTGCGCTTCGTCATTGTATGCCTTCTCAATAACCTGCACGCTTTTTTTGTCATGTGGAACCCGATCAAAGCCGATGAGTAGTTTATCGCCTGCACCCATGCGTTCAAGAAGCTTCATAAAGAAGATGTTTTGGACGCCTCTTGAGAAGTTGCCGATGCTTCCGCCCAGGCAAAGATATAAACGTTCTTTGCCGGGTGTCAGTAGCTCCAGGCAGTTTTCGTAATATCCTGCAAGCGCGATGACCTGGAGATATGGATAACGCGCACACAAGGCGGAGGCGGTACTGGACAAGCGGTCTTCGCTCAGATCGATAGGAATATAGGTGACCGGTGCATGCTGGGCGCCCCAGGCATCCAGTAGAATCTGGGTTGTGTCCGTCGGGTTGCTTCCCAATGCCACGAGCGTAGAGGTCATGATGGGGGCATGTAGCATACAGGCCATTTGTGGCGCACGATGACGTAGGATTTCGACTTCGCAACGTGTCAGGTAATATTCCGGCAAGTGGGTGATTTGTTCGTATAGTACGGAGCCCATTGGGTCATAAAAATACAAACTGGGAATGCGCTTTTGGGTGAGTCTTCCTAAGCCCTCTGCAAGCTCCCGCAGCATCTCGTCCTGAGCATTCTCCAGGTTGCAAGCCGGTATGATACGGCTTCCCGGCATTTTCGCCGACAAAAAACGAGCCGTTTCCAGACGCAGATTGACCTGTGCCAAACCACCCATCTCTTTTCCCCCACTGGATAGTTTTATCTTGTCTGTTTTTTCCTGTGTGCGTCAATTGGACAATCCGGCAGGTTTATGGATTATTCATGCGAGCTGTATAGAGATTGTTTATATGGAGGTGTGCTGGTTATCATGGTGTTCCTCTCGTTTGAGATATCTGAACGCCCTTTCTTATCTTGCATTGGGGGATTGGCTCCTAGATATTTTAGCGGTACTTGGTCCTGATTCCGTGAGTATTTAGATATATGTTGTATAATTCGATGCTTCATGTGCTTAGTGTAGCGTCTGACTATCTGATTTAGCTCCTTTTTTGAAATGAAATCAAGTATGATGGCCTTGGTGCTTGAGCAGCCTACGACAACTTTCATTAATCCTGGTATTACGACCTTATCGTCCCGCTGGACCGAGATCAATTTATCTAATCTGAATCCTGATAATTGGAGGCGAAAACCCTCAGCCTGGCATTGGTTGGCCAATGCAGGGGCATGTTTAATGACTCTTGCATCTTTGCTGGTCTTGTTCTCTTCGCCGATTTCCGCATTGGCTGTGCGAAAATTGTCTACAGCAGCATTTCAACACTCAAAATGGAGACCTTTATTAACACAGCTTCAGACCCGTGAAGATGCTTTAAAGTATTTTATGAGAGCCGGTAGTTTTATTGGGCTTTTGGTTCAGGTGTATGACTTTGAAACGGCCAAGAATACGCAACAGCCCTCCAAATTGTTTAGTAAGATAATATCCCTTTTATGTACTGCTCTTAATATTCTCTTCCCTGTGAGTCTTTTAAGTCGAGGCTTGATATTTACTAGTGGAGGGCTTTGGATGCTTGGGGAACATAATGACATTCGGAATAGCCTGAACTTGAGCTCCCGACGGGAGTGGGACACTAGGCGGTTAACTCGTTTTTTCGCTCGGCAGAATCTTCAAACGTTTATAGATGGCGCTTGGCAAGCTAAAAAGAAAACGATGAAGGCATTCTGGCAGGAAGTTAAAAGTTCCTGTCACTATATTAATCAGGACTTGCATGATGTCTTGTCGCTAAAGCCCTGGCAAGCCTTGCTGTCAATGGATAAGCATCAATGGATGTCTACGAAGCCACAGGCTTGGCAAACTGCATTGAGTAGCCAGCTGAGCTTTGGGACAGCTTTAGGTGCTGTTACTGCCTTGAGTTTAAAACGATTGCGGTTCCCCGGGAACTTAAAACTTGCTGAGTCTCTCCAGACGGGGATTCAATGGAGCGCTTTTTTTGCATTGGGTTTACAAACGCTCCCCTTATGGATGCGAGCTTGGCAAACTCGCGATCAAAATGACAGTAAAGCACTGTTAGCTGGCATCCCGGTGATGGTATTTGGCCGCACCATGACGCTTTCCAAAAATTTTCTTTTTCTCAGTGGATTCAATGGCTTTGGGGGAGCGCTCTTCAGCAGCGGGGTTGCTAGTAATAGCCGAAAGTACCGGGGACTGATTGAATATTTGGAAAGCATTCAAAAACTAGCGGAACGTCACCCTGAATTGACGGCTGGGGATGTGCTTACATACTTGCAGCAAGGTGAACGACAAGAGCGATTGAATCATCTATTGGGTAAGACCCGTGTTGCGTTTCTGTTTGACGTGCTGCAACAAGCACAGCGCGAACAAAGGTCTGGTGTTTCCCTGGCAATGTATCTGCAACCTATTGTTCAGGGGAAGGTGAATGATCTTACCTAGGTTTGAGAGGGGGCTTGATTTATGGCGGCCCAATGGTTCGGGATTTGACGGTTGTATCGCCCAAATCATGCCCCCAGGCTGCTTCTAGTATGCTGATAACTGCTGAATCGCTGACCTGGGGAAAATCAACATACCATCGGCTGACGGACTCAAAGAACTCTGGCGCTTCCAGGCAAACAAGTTCATCGACTTCATGTCGTAAATCGGAGACGGTGCTGTGCGCTCCGACCGGAACGGCAAGAACAAGCCGTTTTGCTCCCATAGAGCGGGCAGCCCGGATAGCGGCTAATGCAGAAGCGCCGGTTGCCAAACCATCATCCACCAAGATGACGGTTCGATCTTTTAAGTTCGGAAATGGTTGACCGTTCCGGAATAGATGAAGCCTGCGATTGAGTTCCGCCGTTTCTTTCTGAATTAATGCTTGTAGTTCTGCTTCCCCAAT
>DATNQC010000020.1:0-4273 GCA_036702885.1 Oculatellaceae cyanobacterium
GCGCTGGATGGCTTGATCGCCGAATTGAATAGTAAAGGTAAGCTTCCACGGGTTTGGTTTGACGTCTATGACATGGACGAAGAACGTCTATAGTTGACTTGAACATGTGAAATTTTGTTAGGAAGGAGCAATTGATGGGCACCGTAACTGTTTCTGAAAAATTGAAAAGCTTGGCGAAAGACCTGACTCGGGATTACCCCCGGAGCCCACGGGAAACGCTGGGTGGCTATGTTCTGGCTGCAAGAATTTTGGATAAATGCCGGGCTGATTTAAACGGTACCAATGGTGAGTACAACTTTAATTGTCCGCTTGATCGGCGTTTCTTTGAGTTTACAGGCATTGATGCCGATGAATTCAAGGCATTTGTCGCAACGGGCGCTTCGGATGAAGAAGTGGGCGAATGGATTCAAAAGCACGCCAAACAAGCCGAGCGGATTGAGGTTGTGAAATGGAACAACAATCTGCGTTATATGACGATTCGCGATTTGCCGGAAGAGACTCAGTTGTTCTTTGAAGACTATATTCCTAAGGTTATTCCGAAAGGTCGCGTGATCTACCATTGGTTCGACGTGTTTGATATTGAGGAAGGTCGTCTCTAGGGTTCTGCCGCTGGAACCCTGGAGAATTCCCCGGTGGGGGCTCCCGTGTTGATTGTCTTGATTTAAGGAAGCAACGATGAGCAGTGTGACTGTCTCCGAAAAATTGAAAAAATTGGCCAAGGACCTGACTCGGGATTACCCCCGGAGCCCACGGGAAACGCTGGGGGGGTATGTCCTGGCTGCCCGTATCCTGGACAAGTGCCGGGCTGACTTAAACGGTACGAATGGCGAGTACAACTTTAATTGTCCGCTTGATCAAACCTTCTTTGAGTTTACAGGCATTGATGCCGATGAATTCAAAGCGTTTGTCGCCACTGGTGCGTTGGACGAGGAAGTGGATAAATGGATCCGTAGTCATTCCAAGCAGACTGAGCGGATTGAAGTGGTGAAATGGAACAACTGGCTTCGCTATCTCACCGTTAAGGACTTGCCGGAAGAGCTCCAGGTGATTATGGAGGATTATATTCGGGAGAATATTCCGGCAGGACGCGTGGTTTATCACTATTTCGATATTTATGATATCGAGGAGAAAAGACTCTGATACATTGGAGGGAATACGCAGATTAGGCGCATTTCCTCCAGGATTAATCCTCTCATTACTCCCCTGATGAGTATGCAGGCCTGACCGCTTTTTATAAAATGGCTCCGGTTATCCGGATGCACGGTCCGGCCCTGGCCACCTTCATCACTAGACAGGACCTGACCGAAAGGAGAGCCCATGGCGCAAATGCTGACCAATCACCTTGATCCGCCGGCACACTGTTGTGACGGAGAATCGGTTACGCGCATTCTGAAGAATTTCAAGGCTGAAAAACAAGCGCCCGAATGGCATGACTGGAAGTGGCAGTTCAGAAGCCGCATTACCAGCCTGGAGCAACTTAAGGAATATGTCTGTGTGACGGCGGAGGAGGAAAAGGCTTTCCAGGCGGCTGGGAAAAACCTGCCGTTTGCGGTGACGCCTTATTATCTGGATCTCATCAATCCGCAAGAGCCGCATGATCCGATTCGTAAAACCGTGATTCCGCGGATGGCTGAATTTACGACCACACCCGCCGAAATGGTGGACCCCTGCGGTGAGGACGGCAGCATGGTTGTGCCGGGGTTGGTCCACCGCTATCCAGACCGTGTGCTGTTTCTGGTTAATGAAACCTGCTCCGTCTACTGCCGTTACTGCACCCGTAGCCGATTGGTTGGCAGCGGCAAGCATAAAGTGGAATTTGAAGAAGTTTACGAGTATCTTCGCAATCATCCGGAAGTTCGGGATGTGCTAATTTCCGGCGGCGATCCGCTGGTGATGTCGGATGAGAAGCTGGAAGGCATTATCCAGAATTTGAGAGCGATTCCGCATATCGAAATTATACGCATCGGCACCAAGATTCCGGTTGTCCTGCCGCAGCGCGTGACGGATGACCTGGTCAACATGCTGAAGAAATACCATCCTTTATATATGAGCATTCATTTCCTGCATCCTGCTGAAATTACGCCGGAGGTGCGGGAGGCTTGCAACAAGCTGGCGGATGCGGGCATCCCCACGTTCAGCCAAACCGTTCTGCTTAAGGGCGTGAATGATGAACCGGAATTGATGAAGCGCCTCATGCAGAAGCTGCTGACGATCCGTGTGCGCCCATACTACATTTATCAGTGCGATCCGGTGCAAGGGACGTCTCACTTCCGAACCAGTATTGATAAAGGCTTGGAGATCATGTCTCATCTGCGTGGTTATACCACAGGTTACGCGATTCCCACGTATGTGGTGGACGCCCCCGGTGGTGGTGGAAAGATTCCCGTGAACCCGGAAACCATTGTGACGCGCGAGCCAGGCAAGACCATACTCCGGAACTTCAAGGGGGATGTCTACACCTATATCGAAGAATGATAGCTCTCTCCAGACAGTGACTGCCTTTTAGGGCCATTGACTGTTCTGATCTATACACCAGGGTTGTTCTGCGTTCCAAGACACAGCTAATTTGGAAGCGCGGTCGCTCCCTGGTTTTTCTTTTTTGGTTTATGTGTGTGGCCAGTGGCTGAGTGCAAGTTGCACGGTTTCTTCTAATTCTTTTCGGCTGGCGCCGCTTCTGGCCTGAGCGGCAAGGCCAGCGAGTAGCGTCATGATATAACCGGCCAACGTGGCAGGGTTGATGTGGCTGGGTAAATCACCCTCCTGTAGCGCTTGCTCAAAGCGAACACGGAGCCAGTCCTGGGCTGTTCGACGCATGTTGGTCATCATTTGTCGGATAGGCTCCGACTCTGGGCTGACGGCTAGTGCGCTTTGAAGCAGCAGGCAGCCGTGCGGCCAGTCTGGATTTGTTACAAGGTCAATTTCCCCCTTTAAGACGCTTTTAGCGACTTCATAAGCGGTCTTTTGTTTAAAGGATTCCTGGTAAATTCCGATGCTGAGTTCCCCGTAGCGGTTAACGGCCTGCTTGAACAGATTTTCTTTATTGCCAAAGGCGGCATAAAGGCTGGGAATCTTGATGTTCATCGCTTTAGCCAGCATAGCAATCGAAGTGCCTTCATAGCCGTGCTGCCAGAACAGTCTTAATGCGATGTCGAGAGCAGCTTCCTTATTGAATGCCCTTGGTCGACCTCTCACCATAGTAGTGTTCCTAGTTTTATAGTGAATACTATAAAATACTTGATTTCAATCGTGAAGTGTGTGTATTATTTAGCAATCGCTAAAAAATTGTTTTGTTAGCACCCAGAAGGAGATTATTGATGCGTTTTGTGGTCTTCGTGAGAGCCACCGAGGATTCTGAGAAAGGGATTATGCCGCCTGACCCTCAATTGATGGAAGCAATGGGTAAATTTAATCAACAATTGATTGATGCAGGCGTGATGGTGGCCGGGGATGGCTTCAAGCCAACTTCTCAGGGTGTGCGCATTGCATTTTCTGGTCAGGATAGAACTGTTCGTAAAGGTCCTTTTCCGGTGAATGAAACGATTGCAGGTTACTGGATCTGGCAGTTGAACTCGCTGGAAGAAGCGATCGAATGGGCAAAGCGCTGTCCAAATCCGATGCCGGGACCGTCTGAGATTGAAATTCGCCCAATTTACGAGGAAGAAGATTTTCAGTAAACAATCGAACCCCTGCTCAGCAGGGGTTTTTTAATTTTTTGACCGGGTTAGCATAAGTGAATGGCACAAAAAAGCGTTGAGCTGCTTTACTACAATGAACGTATCGTAGGGGAATAAAGAAAAATAGGGATGTTTAAACATTGATCCTCTGGCATCGATCCTCTGGACGATTCATCCAAATTGTCCGGCTTCTAGAATGGGGGTATCAGGTGAAACGCTCGTCAGAGAGTTACTAAAAACTGATGTGAGATTTGAAAACCGGAGGCTGATGCGAATCGGACGCAAAGGGTGGCCAACGGGTGGTATCGGTTAGACGACAAGCTGAAAAAGCAGCCATACGAGGGAGAACTTCAGGTAATGAGTTCGAACGAACAGCGACAAGCAGCAGCCCAGGGTGGGATCCAGTATTCCTCCAAGCTGATGACGGCATTGCATCACTTTACGGGCGGGCTGGCCACTGAAGTCAAGAATCCCCTCAAGGCAAAATACGGCAAGGCATACGATTTTCTGGTGTCAGGAGATACCTACCGCTATCGGGAAGAGCTTGATACGGCGATTTCCCACTACCGGCAGGCGTTGGAGTTCCGTAAAGACTGTAC
>DATNQC010000022.1:0-6476 GCA_036702885.1 Oculatellaceae cyanobacterium
TTGGAAAGCTTGCTGCGCCACTTCTTGCAAAAGCGGGTAGGCTGAAAAATCCTGAATAGCCTGGCTGAACATAATTCTGAAGTGGTGGGGATGCTGAAGGGCAAAGGCAATATAATCCTCACCCAGGCGAATCAGCAACTCACTGGCTGACAGCTGATGTGCTTGCTGCACGGTATTTTCAAAAAAGCGGATCATTTCCCTGAAGCCTTCTGTCGCGATAGCGGCTAGCAGCTCTTCTTTGCTGTTGAAGTGTCGATAAACCGCTGCGGCTGTCACCCCGCTGTGTTGCGCCAGCCTTCTCAAGCTCAGCGCATCCGCGGCTTCATTCTGTAATAGGTCTAGCGCAGTGCTGATTAAGGCGTCTCGCAGATCGCCGTGATGATAGGCCTTCTTTTTGGGTTGTCGTGTTGACATTGGTGAAACATGTGATTAAAGTTAACAGTGTTAACATTAACTAAAATTGCCTCAGCAGGCAAGCCTCTCTGCTTAAGCGTGAGCGAACGAACGCAGGAACCCCTATGCAAGTCTCAATGAATGACGCTTTAAATACGCCGCTTGCAAGTAACAAAGCAGCGTTTAGCCTTTCAGTGCCTGCTCCCCGCTTTGCGGCAGCTCAATCCCGATTGGACCACCACAGCGCGTTGACTGTTTCACTCCCCTGGAAAATCGGTACGCACCAAGCTCAGGATACCTATCATTGCCTGGCTTCAGCTCTCCCGCTGAAGCGCTACCGGGACGTTCCCCGATTTTTGTTATGGACCTTGCGCATCCGGAAGCAGCTTGCCACAGCAGCTGGTTTGGCGGGCTATCGCTTAAGGGTCGATCTGCTCCATAAACGGTTTGAAACCTTGTCCGCCTGGGAAAGTTCTGAGCACATGATGAATTTTGTCCGATCCGGCTTTCATAGCAGGATGCTGGTGGATATGAAAGGACGTTTGGGCGCTTCTCTCTTTACGGAATGGCAAGCGGGCCGGCAGGAGTTACCGCTGACCTGGCAAATCTCCACTCAAAAGCTGAAAGAAGCGCAACACGCAATGCATGGGGAAAACAATTGATGGCGCCACTGATTTGCTGAATCTTGATTTATCTGTTATTGGCGCTATTAAACGGACTCGGTATTTTGACGTTAAACACGACCCTAATGCTGCGAATTGCATCTGCGGGCCTGTTTCTTTTTACTGGGCTTTCTCACTGGAGTAAAATCCGTCCGGAACTGGTCAAAATGGTTCCCCCTGCCTTTCCTAATCCGGAGTTTCTGGTGACCTTGACGGGCGTTCTGGAAATAGCCGGTGCGATAGGGCTTTTATGGCACTACACCATGAAAATTGCTGCAACAGGATTGGTTCTTTTACTGGTGGTGATGTTTCCGGCCAATGTCTACGCCGCACAGCAGGGGGTAACCCTTTTAGGCAAAAGGGTGATGAAGGTTCCGACACGTTTGTTGCTGCAGATTTTGTTTGCGATCCCCTTGCTCTACGTTGCAATCGCAGGTTAATACGCATAGGGCTAAAGGGTGGGTGGCCCTCCGATTTTAATATTTGTACACACTCGGCAAGCCTTGGTTCAAGTTTGTGGCTTGGATGGCCGAATTGAGCATCAGGAGATGCCTTGCCCCCTACGGAGGGAAAGATTTTAGGAGTGTGTCTTATGCACAAGCGAGGTCAAGAAGATTTATATGCCCAACGTCCTCTGCCGGCCCTGTATGAACCGCCTGGAGACAAAATGACGGTGTTCCCCGGCAAGCCGCATATGCAGCAAAACCTGGCTGTGCAACGCTCGATTATGGACATTTTCAACGAGTTTACGGAAATCATCTCTGGTGAATTGAAATCAATGAACCGACAGGAGTTTGGGCAAGCGCTTGAGCAGGACCAAAAGCGTCGGGCGCCATGAAAATCAAGCCCAATGGGCAAGCCTTCGAGATTTTCTCAAAGCAAAGCCCCATCATTGCCGGACAGTCTGGCGCCCTTTCTCCGCTGAGCTTGAAAAAGCCGGATACGGTGCTTCCGTGGGAAACGTTGGATCTGGCGGAAAAGCACAGGGTGCGCTGGCATGCGGAGCGCATGCCGTTGTCTGTTTCGCTTCAGACAGACCCCAGCAATACTTGGCCGGATACGGTTGTGCGCCCCTTGCTCCACATGGCGCTTGCTCAATGGGAGGCTGCCAGTCTGGGGGCGCTTTCATTCCAGATGCTGCAAACCTTGCCGTCCCAGGCGGATCTTCAGTTGTTCTGGGCGGATGAAACCGTGCCGGGTCGGGAATATGAAGTGGGGCATACCGATCGAAAGTTGCAAGGGCAATGGCTTTGTCAGGCAACGGTAACGTTGGTGACTGCTCCGGCCATTGATGCCCGTCTGTCTTCCGGGCGGCGTCGGCAGCGGCTCTACAGCACTCTGTTGCATGAATTAGGGCATGCCATTGGGCTGGAACACTCGGAATCCGCGGCGGACGTCATGCATCATCGCGGATGGCAGAACCTATGCCTGAGTGAGAACGACATTCGCCGGGTGCGGGCGCTGTATCCTAAGCGGGGCGGGTTTATCGGGTAAGCGGTTAATCGCACAGGCAGTGCGGAGAATCTGGCTCGCAAAAAAGCGCATAGAGCACGGTGTCCGGCTCTAGTGTGCGGAGTGCCCAGTGATCAAAGCGGTAGCGTTTGGGACTGAGGCTGACCGCATGAATCAGCCCGTGCTCTTTTAAGACCCGTAATTTCTTTTTAACGGTGTCCAGGCGCAGCTTCAGCTTGCGGGCAAGTTCCGCCGCCGTGGGAAGATCCTCCTCCAGGCAAGCGCCTGTATTGAGCTGTTCGGTCGCCCAGACAATCTCCCGAACCAGCATCGCGAAAAGTTCCGTTTCAGTTGGCATGCCTTCATTATAGCGAAGGCTTGCGCCCGCCAGGGAATGAATTCATGGCGGCGCTTTTGTATCGAAGCAATCGGGGAGATTTTTGAAGAAGGATCGAAGCTTGCCTCCTTGGCAATGCCAGTTTTTTCAACGAAAGCGGATTGGATTAAGGTGAAGGCAGCATGCGTTTTATCCCGTGACATGTTGAAACCTGCGTCAAGGGCATCAAACGCATGAGTTTCTGGATGTGTTTTTCCGTTGTCTTCGGCATTCGCCGAGCTTGGTGTCCTGAGTACCCTTTTAAATGCTGGCTAATCTGGAAAATTTATCCTGAAAAATTGGAGTTCATGTATTTACTACTGTTTTAAATGTTGCTACACTAAATATAGTTTAGAGTGTTTTGTAAGCGTGGGTGCCCAGTGATTCAAGTTTGCTTGCCGAAATGTCGGCGCTCTATTCTGCTCGCACTATGGCTTGGGCTGTTGATGGCTATGATGCCGCTTAAAGGCGTAGCGTTTCCGCTTTCCTCAGCGGCTTTGCCTAATGAATCCGGTAGCAAAGCAATTCGGGATTCGGAATTTCTGCCGTTGTTCCAGGGCACACGGGAAATCGAGCATGGAAACAACGGCGCAGCTTTGCCCTACCTGATTGAATCATTAGAGCAAAATCCCACTAACCTGATTGCTTTGTTCCACCTGGGGAATGCCTACCTGGAGCTGGCAAAAAATGCGGATATCGCGCCGCAGCGCAGTATGTTTCTGCGCCAGGCGTATCAGAATTTTGAACGGGTCATCAACCTGAACGGCAGTCTGACCATCGCCTATTTCAAGCTGGGAAAGGTGGCCCTGATGGCTAACGATCTGGACAGCGCCCGCCGGTATTATGAATTGGGCCTGGAAGCGGACCCGAAGAATGCGGCCCTGGTCTTTAACCTGGCGCGGGTGCATGATCAGGCCAATGACAAGGACAAGGCCATGACGTTTTATCGCCAGGCCATCGAGCTGGATCCGACTTTTGTGTTTGCCTACAACAACCTGGGCCTGCTGTACGAGGACAAGAAAGACTGGTTGGCGGCGGAGCGCTACTATAAGCAGGCACTGAATAAAGATCCGGACTACACCTTATCCCGGATCAATCTGGGGAATCTATACGCCACCATGGGGCGTTACGGTGCGGCGGAAAAACAGCTCAAGGTGGCAATCGAGCGAGATCCGGAAAATGAATGGGGTTTTCTGTACTTGGGGAACGTCTACCTCAAGCAGTCCAAGTATCAACAGGCGGTTGAAATGTATCAGCACGCCGTGGCAATCAATCCGGAGCATCCGTCCTTGTACTACCTGATGGCTATTGCGCTTTCCAGGTTGAATCGGATGGATGAAGCCATGCAGGCTGGCTTGCGGTATGTGCAGTTGGTTCCGGAAGGCGAGTTTGCAGACGAGATGAAGCGACTGATTCTGTCCACCAAGCTGTCCCAATCCCGCGGCTTAACGGTGATGCCATTGGGCGGCCAGAAATAGAACCATCGCGGGGCATCTTCGATGTGGCGGCCTTTTGTTGAGAGGCGGCTTGAACCTGACGGGGGTAAAGCATGGAAGAGTGACTTGGCACGCCTTGCGGTCCAGGGGGTTTTTCGCTAAGCTGCATCCGTATGCTCTCTTTTACTGAACGTGTTTATTTTGCCGCACCCTTTGAACACCCTGCAGAAGTGGCGTTCAATAATCGGGTGGCGGCCTTGGTGCGAGCCTATAACTTCCCGCTGTTCATGCCGCAGGAAGTTCGTGGCGAGTTGCACGCTCAGGGGCTTACGGGAGAAGAGCTGGATGAGCGGTTGATGGAAGTGTGCATGGATGTTTTGAGCCGCGCCAGTTTGGTGATTGCCGTTTTTTACGGTGAGGAGTTTGATCCGCTGACGGCCTTTGAAGTGGGATATGCCTTGGGCCGCCGGACCAACGTGGTGGCGGTTCGCAACACGTTAGAACCGGAACTTTTCCGGCGCAACGGCTCCGGTAGACACGCCAGCCCGCATATCTGCTCTCGGATTGTGGTCGCTCCGCATGATGACGAGCGCTTTCCGGATCGCCTCATTCCCATTCTCAACCGGTACTTTGTGGCGCACAAGCTGTAATTTTCAAGCTCTGGGCAATTCCACATTCGGTTCCGGTTTATTTCTGGCAGATAAAGGGGAGCTATCCCAGTCAACGCCAAAAAGGAGTGAAAACATGCAAACCCAGTTTGGGGGTACGTTAAATCAATGTGAGTACCAGTGGCCGCCTTGCCAGCAAAATTAAGCGAGGCCTGGAAAAACAAGTGGAAGGCTTTAAAACCCGGCAGTCCCTGGAGGTGGACGGCGAGGAACCGATGACGGTGTTTGTGAACCGCAAGGTGTTTGGCAAAAATGGTTTTGCTGTTGCGACCGAGGCCGGTAAAACCGAATACGGACGCTTGCAGACTGCAGTACAAGGCTTTGTGGATTTTCTATTGGAAAAAGGCATTATCCAGGAAAAGCATGCGGCCAAGATTATGCGCAATTTCAACCAGGATCTGAGCCGAGGGACTTCTTATGTAGACCCTGCGCTCCCTGTGATGGAAGTCCGGCATCGCCACGTTTAATAGGCTAAACACTATCCTTTTACGGAGCCGGATAATGCGCCGGTGATGAAATACCGCTGCAAGCTGAAAAAGAGCACTAGCACCGGCAGCATGGAAAGCAACGTCCCTGCGGCAATCAGCTTCCAGTCGGAGCTAAAGGCGCTTTGCAGTTGAACCAGCCCGACCGGCAGCGTGAAATGCGTCGGCTCTGACAGGATGATGCTGGGCCAAAGGAATTCTCCCCAGGCGGCCATAAAGCTGAATACGGCCAGCGTTGCCAGCGTTGGGCGAATCAGCGGCAAGAGCACATGCCACAGAATTTGCCAGCTATTGCAACCATCCAGCACGGCGGACTCCTCCAGTTCTCGTGGGAGCGTGACCAGCGCCTGCCGGACAAAAAAGATGCCAAAGCCGCTAAAGGCAAACGGCAGCACCAGCCCCAGCCAGCCGTTGAGCAGCCCGGCGCTGTCCACGAGGGACAATTTCAGGCAGATGACATAGAGGGGAATCATCAACACCTGAAAGGGAATCATCATGGTGGCCAGAATGCCGAAAAAAATCACGTTCTGACCCCGAAAGCGCATGCGGGCCAGCGGATAAGCGGCCAAAATGCTGAGAGACAGGTTGAGCACGATCGTCAGTAACGTTACCACTGTGCTGTTAATGAAGAATTGCAGCATGGGTACTTTTTGCCAAACCGCTACAAAGTTGGCGAGAGTTGGGTGCTCCGGAACAAAGCGGGGCGGATAGGCGAAGATGTTTTCTCCGCTGCCTTTGAGGGCCGTGGAAAGCAGCCAAAGGAAAGGCCCCACTGCCACGATGGAGAGCAAGAGCAGCACTAGATATCGAAGCGCTTTGTTCATAAGCCCCCCGTCTGGTTGAGCGGTACATTGGCCTGTGGTGAGGCTGTGGGGGACTTGGGCTTTAGGGGAAGCAGCTTTTTGAATTCCTCTTGATGCGAGAGGCGGATTTCCAGAATGCTGATCGCCAGCAGGATCAACATCAATACAATGCCTGCCGCGCTGGCCAGGCCCAAATCCAGG
>DATNQC010000034.1:0-5420 GCA_036702885.1 Oculatellaceae cyanobacterium
TGCCTTTTGTCTCTTACGAACACTGGCTTGAGCCTTTACTGCATCATCGCCATGAGCGAGAGGCACGTCAGGAAGCGACGCAAGCCTTGCTCAACACATTGCTTGCCCGACCGGAAGTTTTCGATGCGCTCAAGAATCCAATTTTCAAAGCCTTGGAGGCCGATTTAGGCAACCCCGACTGGCCCTTGCTTGAATTACTCAAGCTACACCGTCTTGCCCATAAAAATCCTTTGGTCCACCTGTTCAAACAGCTGGTTCAAACAGGCTTTATTCGCACGCAGGCAGACATGGAACGCCTGGATCGTGCATTGACGCTATTGCAAAAAGACTACATTTTATATGGCAATCATATAGCGCCTATTGTTCGCCCCCTGTATATCCAAGCGTTTGAAGAATTTCGGCAACTGATTACAGACGGGTATTGGCGTGCCACTTTACGGGTGAAAAGCCCCCTCTATAGCCGATGATTGGGCTTGTCCCTCACCTTTTATCCACCGATTGAAATTACCCAGACATCAGATTAGACCATCAGGTGACATTCGAACGCACCTCGGACAAGTCCCAGCCGCCAACGGTTCTGGTACAATCAGGGCAGTATGCTGAAGCAGCTGGTTATTAAAAATATTGCGATCATTGAGTCGCTCCGCCTGGATTTTAAGGAAGGCTTAACGGTGATTACCGGAGAAAGTGGCTCCGGTAAAAGTATTCTGCTGGATTCCATCGCCTTGGCCTTCGGCGCGCGAGTTTCCCCCAAGGAAATTTTGCGTGCCGGTACAGCACGGGGACAAGTAGAGCTCCTGTTTGAACTGGGGCGCCTGGCCCAGCATCCGGTGTTACAAAGCTTTCTGGCAGAGCAAGGTGTGGAGCTTCTGCCTGGAGAAACAGAATTGCTCCTCTCACGGGAATTTACGCCCAGCAGCAGCCGCTCCCGGATCAATGGCATTCCGGTATCACGAGAAGTATTGGAACAATTGCGCCCCTGGGTCATTGATCTCCACGGCCAACACGAATTAACCAGTTTGTTCCATCGAGAGCAACAACGGGCTTATCTGGACGCATTTGGCGGTTCGGAGGCTTCCAAACTCAAGGACCAGGTAACCAACGCTTACGACCGCTGGCTACACGCAAAGCGGCAACTGGAAGAAGCACAGGAAAGGCAAAGTCAGTTTGAACAGCAACGGGATTTTATGGCATTCCAATTGGAAGAACTCCAGCAGGCGCAGTTGAACGCCCCGGACGAAGATACCCGCATCCGGGAGGAGCTGGAAATCCTCAGCCATGCCGACAAATTAGGCCAAATTGCCTGTCAGGGAGCAGCATTGCTGCATGAGGAAGACGGTCCCATGCCCTCCCTTCTGGGGCAATTGGCACGACTGGAGAAAAAACTGGCTGAAGGCGCTCAGCTTGATAAAGCCATGGAAGCCATTCTTACCCGCTTGCAAGGCGCTTCTTTGGAATTGAGAGAGCTTGCCAGCGATTTAACCCGGTACGCGGATCGCATTGAGCAAGATCCTGAACGGATGGCAACCCTGACGGATCGGTTGGATCTGTTGGAAAAGTTGAAGCGAAAATATGGCCCCACCCTGGCTGCCGTCCTGGAAAAGCAGGCAGAATTACAGGCCGCCCTGGATGCACTGGAAGCGGGAGAAGCGGGTTTAGAGGCTTTACAAGCGCAAGTGCGTGAACAAGAAGCAGAACTCGCTCGCGCAAGCCAACAACTCAGCCAACTAAGAGCACAGCTTGCCTGCCGTTTACGCGAACGTCTGACCGAGCAGTTGCAAATTCTGGCTTTACCGTCCGCTTCCTTTGATATTCACATAGAGCCCATTCCGTATAGCCGGGATGGTGCGGAAAGTGTGGAATTCCTTTTCTCAGCCAACCCCGGAGAGTCCATGCGCCCGCTAGCCAAAGTTGCCAGTGGCGGGGAGTTATCCCGCTTCCTGTTGGCCCTAAAAGCATTGACGGCAGAAAATGACGGTTTGCTCACCTTGGTATTTGATGAAATCGACACCGGGATCAGCGGTCCCACTGCTAAGGCGGTGGCCGAAAAGTTGGGAGAGCTTTCCCGACACTTACAGGTTTTGGCGATTACGCACCAACCAATGATTGCCGCCATGGGACAACAACATTGGCATGTGGAAAAACGGCTGTTCACCGCACCAACGGGACAGGAAAGCGTTCAGGTCTGTGTGCAGGCGCTGGAAGGAAACGAGAATGAACGCCTCAGCGTACTGAGTCGTTTGGTCAGCGGCATTGAAAGCAGCGACGAAGCCGTCGAACAGTTTGTACGACGCTTGAGGGAACAGGCATCCCGCTTTTTCAACGAGGAAAAGCCTGCATCGACTGTTACATCCGTCCCTGTTTAATCAAATAGGAAATGCTTAATACCGCCAACTACGCCACCAATAGCAGCACCGACACCGGCAGTTGCCCAAGAGAATACCCCTCCACCTAAAAAGCCTCCAACGATGCCACCTACTGCAGCACCACCTGCAACACTGCCTAGCAGACTGCCTTTTTTCTCTTCCTGTGCCGGTGGCATCGCACCCTGCGGCGGAGGCATCCCCGGCCGCTGCATACTCGTTGGCGGTATCGGCTGCCTCAAGATGCTCTGCGTCTTGTTATAGGCATCCGTCAAGTATGGCGCAATGGCTGAGTTATACCAGGCCATGTTCGGGTCATACCGGTTCGCGTCATTGTAGTATGCCTGCTGAGTCACATTTGTCTCATCCAGCATATACTGAAGCGTCGGATCACTCACAATGTTTGTCGCATACTGGCCATCAAAGATCGGGCCCGGCCCCACCCTTCCCGGAATAGGATATGGCGGGTTGGTCCCGTGTGGATATGGCCATGCTGAGTAATAAGAAGCCATGATCGAGTCCTACATCATTGTTTTGCTATGGTCTATGCAACAATTCCGTTGTAGAGATTGCCACCCCAAGGATTAAAGGGCGTATAGCCTCCACCAGAAAACTGCGTTAATTCATGCTGAAGACCATTCACAATATCGAACGCATAGTTCAGATAAGGGTTGGTCTGCGTATTATGAGCATACAGTCCATCAAAAGACGGGTTAAAGCGATACGCCGAATTCGGGTGGTTAATAATCACCGGGCCCGGATAATTCAATACCGTACTGGGTAAGTTGTAATAATTCGGAAACGGTTGAAGCCCATTGCCACTCCAGATGCCATTTGCATCCTGGGAGGTGCCATCAAGCATATAAGGCACCCCATTCACATTCTGGAAAGCGTCGCCAGGCATATAAGGTGAACCACCCACACCTGCAACCCCTGGAAATCCAGCCGGAATACAATTGCACATAATCCAAATACCCCCTGCTATGTCCCTATTCCCCTAATTCAAAATCCCTTTGAAGCAACCATTCAGGTTTTCAAATGTATAAAAACAATTAATAGAATTTTTGTGCTAAGCTGAAGTTACAATTTGTTGCGAAGGGGAAGGGTTCCTTTCAAGGAAATCGAAAAAGCGTCGATACGCCCAGCAGTGAATAACCTAACCGGTATAGTACGGGGAGGAAGGCATGCAATCGGCACACGCTTTGCGCAAGTTCCTGGCTTTGGCATTCATATGGGGGAGCTTAGCCAGCCTAGGGGGCAGTGGGTTCGCAAACGGACTCGAAACACTGGAAACACAAGCTGTTGGGGATTACCAAGCGGGCGTCCTCGCATATCGGAATGGTGATTATGTCCGTTCCATCAGCCATTTCCGCCGTTTGCTTACAGTAAATCCTGAAAATACCAACGCTCATTATTATCTGGGCCTCTCGTTTGACAACCTGAACATGGCCCCGCAAGCGGTGAAAGAATATCAATACGTCGTTGCCAACGGACGCGAAGAGAAAATCGTCGCTTACGCCAACAAGCGTCTTCAGGCATTACGCGCTCAAATGCCTGCAACACTCACGGCGGATAAAAATCAGGAAATCGCCATGATGGCCGCCGGAACCCCTTTGCCGAGCAAGGCTTATACGGGAAGCGCCGCTCAAATCGCGGTTCCCTTGAAGAATAACCGGAACGCCCTCATGGTGGATGCCGTTCTAAGTCAGAATGGCAAGCGGGGCATCGGCACATTCATTATCGACACCGGGGCCACTTACACCTCCATTTCGCAGGAAATGGCAGAACAAATGGGGCTGGATCTCCGGAATTGCGAAAAGGTTTATATCACCACGGCAAATGGTCGCATTGAAGTTCCCAAAGTGACCATTGAAAAACTGAGCGTTAATGGCTTGGAAGCCCGCAATGTCGAGGCCACTGTCATCCAAATCAGACCAAACTCCAGCTTCTCCGGGCTTTTAGGGCTCAGCTTTATCCGACAGTTTATCGTGACCATTGATCCGCAGGGTGGCCAGCTGATTTTCCAAAAGAACTAACGGCCTGGCAGCGCAGGCAACGTCGGACTAAGCATCGCTCAGGCATTACGCTTTTCACCCGTTTCAGCTCATCCTTTCAGCCGGCTTACAGGGTGGTTGGTGCTTGTAAAGCTTTTATCTATAATGGAGAATGGCTCATTTGCTCTTTTTTTGAATGGATGCCCATGAGCCAGTTTATTCGTGCCTTTGATGGCAAAAAATGAAAGTAAATCCCATGTCTGACAGCACTTTAACGCTCAAGTCCCTGTCGCGTCGCTTGACGCAATTGCCGACTTACGTATTCGCAGAACTGGACGAGCTGAAGGCTGCAGCGCGAGCGCGTGGCATGGATTTAATCGATTTGGGGATTGGCAGCCCGGACCGCCCAACACCCAAACCCATTTTGGACGCCTTGCAAAAGGCCGTCATGGATCCGGCCAATCACCCGTACCCCAACTTCAAGGGAAAACCAGAATTTCGAGAAGCTGTTTCCCGTTGGCTAAAACGCCGGCATAACATTGACATCAACCCGGAAAATGAGGTGCAGCCGCTCATCGGCTCCAAGGAAGGCTTGGCGCATCTGACCTTTGCCTATATTGATGAAGGCGATATCAGCATTGTCCCGTCTCCGTACTACCCCGTCTTTTCCCGGGCAACCTGGATTGCGGGCGGACATGTCCACCATGTGCCGCTGACGGCTGAAAACAACTTCCTGCCGGATCTCGACAGCATTCCGCCAGAAATTGCCGCCAAGGCCAAGCTTTTCTTCGTCAACTTCCCAAACAACCCGACCGCTGCCATTGCGGACTTGGCTTTTTACGAAAAGCTGGTTGCCTACTGCAAAAAGCATGGCATCGTTTTGGTCAGCGATCTGGCTTACGCTGAAATCTGCTTCGACGGCTATCGTCCGCCCAGCATCTTCAATGTGCCGGGGGCCAAAGACATCGCCATTGAATTCCACTCATTCTCAAAGACCTTCAACATGGCCGGCTGGCGGATCGGGTTTGCCGTGGGCAATCCGGATATCGTCAAGGCCCTGTAC
>DATNQC010000086.1:0-3848 GCA_036702885.1 Oculatellaceae cyanobacterium
ATTGGACACCAGGACCAGTCTGCCGTTTCTGCCAGATGCATGAAGCATCTGATGAACCCTGCTGTGGCGCTCTCGCGTGATCACTCTATGTTCCTCCTTTCTCCGAAAGGCGGACAGGCATACGAGATGATTAAAATCTACAAATGCTCAAGCTTTAAAGCCCATCCAACCTATCTATCCCGATACGGAAAAGGTAATCACCACGTAAAAACGCAAAAGCATTATAGATACTGGACAGTAGCTATTATAAATACCATTAAAACGGCAAAATGTAAAATACAAGGGTTTGAGAGCGTTTCAGGGCCATGAAACGAAAAAAGTCGACGATACAACAGTCTTTTAACTGCGAATAGACACGGTTGACGCCCTGAAAATGCTGGGATTGCAAAGATTGAGTAGGGGCATGTCGCTATCCGTCTTGTCTGCATCCGTTCGGGCCTTCCTTCCGGGCATACTATTAGCCAATTTACCATTGTGGAGGTGTCCACTAACCTGGAGTGGGCGCACAGGATGAAGGTTTTTCTCGACAATTGAAACAGTCAGCCCCGTTCTGCTTAGCCGTTAGCAGGGAGGGTGCTTGTCTGGGCTGACAGGCGATTATAGTGATGTCATCATGGTGATGTGCCCGGTTGGTCAATTTTTTCATGACCGGAGTTCGCTTATCCTGTTAAGCGTATCGACGAGGTGTCTATGCCCGCTGCACTGAACCATACCATTGTAAAATCCAAAAATAGTGAGGCTGCCGCGAAATTCTGGACGGATATTCTGGGGCTTCCGGCGCCGGGACGTTTGGCTCACTTCCAGGTGGTGGAGATGGCTAATGGCGTTTCCATGGATTTTATGGAAACGGACGAGGACGTGACGCCGCAACACTATGCGTTTCTGGTGAGTGAGCAGGAATTTGACGAGATTTTTGACCGCATTCGGGCACGCGGGATTCCTTACTGGGCGGACCCACAAGCATCCAGACAGGGGGAAATCAACCGGCGGGATGGCGGCCGCGGGCTTTACTTTGAGGATCCGGACGGACACTTCCTGGAAATTTTGACGCGTCCCTACGGTAGCGGTGGTGGTTAGTTTCACCCAACTGCTTGACAGCAACAAGGGCCTGGAGACGCATTCGGCCTAATAACGGTCCTGTTTCATCTGTTCGTAGAAGGAATCCCGGATGGTCCCAAGCGGTTTCCAGTCCGGTAAAGTCCGCTTTTTCTTTGGTTTGGCAGGTGTGGACGACGAAGTTTGGCTTCGGGATACCGTGCCAGCTTTTTCGGATGGTTGTGGCTCCCGAGTACTCATGTCACTTCCTCTGCCGCCTGAATCGACAGGTTTGCTTCCTGCTCGACGGCCAGTTCTTCGTTAAGGGCTTCCACGGTCTGCTCCAGAATGTCCGCTTCCTCGGGCAGCTCCACCTCTTTAATGGGTTCTCGGTAAATCAGGCGGAGCGCTTCTTTAGCCGTATGCCTTAAGTTTTCCGGCACTTCGGGGATGCGGCCTAACTGCCGGAGAATATCTGCGGTTCTGCGGAGCTGGCGGACCACGTCTCCTTCACCGATATTGGTCACGGCAAACAGCCGGTCCCAAGTATAGCCCTGCGCCCAGGCTTCCACCAGACCGGCGGCGATGGGATTCAGGATAATCGGCACCTGAACGTTGTGTTTGTGCTGCAATCGATCAAAACGGCGGAACAGACTATCCACCCGGCGGAGCGCTTGCCCCACCTGCCCCGACAGCGACAGACGGACGTACAGATTCTCGCGGGTGCTGTCGTTGACCAGACAGGACAACAACGCCGCCAATTGCGCGGGATTCAACCCCTCCAGCACTTTCTCCTCGGAGAGAATCAGTTCCGTCAGGGCCACTTCGTTTTCCGTGCGGATTTCAGAGGCCAGTTCTCCACGTGCGGTTGGGCGATCGGCCTCATCCAGATAGCCAATGTCTTTTAACAGGTTATAGATGTTCATGAACCGTCGCCAGTAGGTGTCTTGCTCTTCTGCCAACAGCCGGTTGATACCCTTGAGTTTCTTTTGCTCCCGGCGGATGCGATCTTCAATGCTCTGGTGCTTTTTCAAAAGTTGGCACTTCTGGCAAGGGCTGCTGTCCACCGTGCTGCGCAGATTATTGAGTTTACCTTGCTCATGGGCTAGTTGCGCCTGAATTTCCGGTGAATTGCCGTGTTGCTTAAGTTGACGCTGGAGAATGCGTACAAAGCGGGCGGTTTCATGGATTTTGCTCTTGGCGCGGAGATAGCCGTGGAAATCCTTGTCGCTGACGCTGTAAGGACACTGAAAATTCAAAAGTTGTGCCAGTTCCGCCTCATGATGCTCCTAGGCTTCTTCCAGCGGACGGAGTCGCCGGGCGGCGGTGAATTGTCCGAAGCTCTGCCGGATGAGGAATTCGGTCTGCTCCAGCGTGTGCTTTTGCAGCAGGTTCAACACCATGCCATAGGTGGGGGTGAACTGGCTGTTCAGCGGGTCCGGCGGGCTGCTGGCCAGAATGGCAGCTTCCTGCGCGCCTTCGTACTGAGAGCTGACGATGATTACATAGCCGACGGTATCCATGCCCCGGCGTCCCGCACGCCCGGACATCTGCAAGAACTCGCTTGCAGTCAGAATCCGGTGACCATCGTTGGTACGCTTGGAGATTTTGGAAATAACGGTGGAGCGGGCTGGCATGTTGATTCCGGCGGCCAGCGTTTCAGTCGCAAAGACCACCTTGATAAGCCCTTGCTGAAAGAGCATTTCCACCAAGTGCTTCATGGCTGGCAACAGGCCGGCGTGGTGCGCTGCAAAGCCATTTCGGATAAACGGAAGCTGCTTGTTGTTTTCCAGGAACGGGTTTTGGCGGATGTATTCATCCACCTTGCGCTCCAGTGTTTTGCGCTCCAGATCGTTCAGCAGCTTCAGATTTTGAGTGAATTCCAGGTGTTTGTCGCAATCCTTGCGGCTGAAGGTGAAGAAGATGGCGGGCAGCATGTCCTTTTCCGCCATCAGGCGAATGAGATCGTTCGGTCGGAACAGGCGTTTTTTCTTGTCAAAGCGGTGTCCTTTGATGTCCAGCTTGAGTTTCCGGTTCATCTTGCCCGGCGCTTCAAACAGGGGCAGGAGTCGCTCGCGATCATAGAAAGAAAAACGCAGCGGAACAGGCCGAAAATCGCTCCAAATCAGCCGTGTGTCGTGGTGGACTTCATTGATCCAGTCCGTCAGCTCGGCGGCGTTGGCAACTGTTGCAGAAAGCGCAATCAACTGAATGTTATCCGGGCAGTAGATGATGCTTTCTTCCCACACCGTGCCGCGCTCGGCGTCATTCATGTAGTGGCATTCATCCAGCACCACATAGCCCAGGGCTTGCAGCAGGCTGGCGTCTTCGTGGACGCCGTAAAGCATGTTGCGGAAGATCTCGGTCGTCATCACGATAATGCGGGCGTCCCGGTTGAGTGACAAGTCGCCGGTCAGCAGCCCCACGTTGGCTTCGCCGTACTGATTCCTGAGACCAAAGTACTTCTGGTTGCTAAGCGCTTTGAGCGGCGTGGTATAAAACAGCCGCTTGCCTTCCGCAATGGCCCGCATGGCGGCATATTCCGCAATAATGGTTTTTCCGCTGCCGGTTGGAGCGCAAACGACCACGCTATGACCCTGGGAAATGCATTCAATCGCCTCTTTCTGGAAATCATCCAGCGGGAAATCGAGTTGCGCCTGAAAATCTTCTAGGGATAAAGGATTCGTCATAACGTTCGGCTCAACGGCCTACAGCCGGCTCAAACTGCTCAGCCAGCGCGGTTAAAATACCATTTAATAAACGGACGAATTGTTCACGGACCCGTTCCGCCGTTTCCATCACCTCATCATGGC
>DATNQC010000091.1:0-2366 GCA_036702885.1 Oculatellaceae cyanobacterium
CCGCTTTCGGCGCTTCCCTCCCAGTTCCAGAGTCTGTTCCACTCCAAGTCTGTAGGTTTGTTCTGCAACCCCGTTTTCGGACACAATGGCCGGGTTGAGTCTGGCTGCCGCTGTAACCACTGCCGCATCCGCAATGCCGAGCTGCGCTCTTGCCGCTTTCAGGTCGGGGTTTCGTTCAATGGCCGCTTTGAGCGCTTGCTCTAATGTCATGGCCTTGAGTGGCGTTACATCTTCCGGCTGTTCTGTTGTAGTTGGCACCGCAGGTTCGTCGGGCGAGGCCTGGATGCCCTGCTGCTCCTGAAGGGCGTTTTGCAACTTGCGGAGCAGGTCGTTTTCCATGCTGGTTTGCGCAACGGCGACCGCGCCGTACAGGCACAGTGACAATGCAATGGCAAGTGAATAGGGTAAAACGCTCAAAGAAGCTCCTCCAGTTGAGAATGAGAAAAATGCGTAAGAAAAACGCGGGAGCCTAAAGTAACAGGATGATACCGTCTAGAATTTGATGAATAGGAGGCTTGAGCGGAGGTGGGTTGGAGAGGTGAACGACCCAAGGTGATTTAACAAGGGGCAAGCGGGGTGTAATGTGTCCAGGCAATGCATCTGCTAATACGGTTGGTAGGAATATGGTGGATTCCGGCGGTTTGACATCGGCCAGTGATACGGGAATATCAACGCACTGCTTGTTTTTAAGCGTTTCCACCGCCTGGATGTGGGTTGTTTCCTCAGCAGCCGGGATTAATTGAGAATCCCGGCAGGCTCCGTTAATCGTGGTTTCCAGCGAAATATGACCGTCCGGCTCCAGACACAGAACAACCCCGGAAAAATTAATAAGCCTCATCACCAGGCAGATCACCAGACCGGCCAGTGCGATCCAGCGTCTAACGCTTTTTAGAAGATCCGGCTGAATGGGCATCCACATTTGACCAACGTGCTTTTGGGTACGTACCAACTTAGCATATCAACATATGGTTTAAAACAACCGGTTACCCGACATTGACTGGACGAGCAATACCACGCTCGTTGCGAGCCGGGCTAGAATGGTGGCTCAGGTTGAGGAGATGAAAGGAGAACCAAGATGTCTACGCTGAATCCCGTGCAACCGAAAGAAGCAAAAGCGTTTTTTGAGGAAAAGATGAAGTTTACAACCGGGCCGGTGGAAACGGAGCGCTTGCTCCGGACGGAACGGGATCGCGTGGTCATTGTGGATGTTCGGGCGGAGGAAGATTATCGGCAAGGGCATATTCCGGGGGCTATCAATCTGCCGGAATCCCGATGGAGCACCTTTGAAGGTCTCAGTAAGGACAAGCACAACATTGTGTACTGCTATTCGCATGTTTGCCACTTGGCAGCCAAAGCGGCGCTCAAGTTTGCAGAAGCCGGTTACCCCGTGATGGAGATGGAAGGCGGCTGGAAAGCCTGGGTGGAGCATGAATTGCCGGTTGAACGTTAAAAAGCGCTATACCTGAACTGGAATTCTGGCGCCTAAGGCGTCTACGGTTAGATCATGCAGCAGCATGTCCGGATAATCACGCATGATGGCTGATTGGACTGTCTCTAAAAAGCTGCTTCGATGCTTCTCCGGGTAAAAAATCGCCATGGTGGAGCCTGACCCGCTGATAATCATGCCCAGGGCGCCGGCATCCAGTGCCAGTTTTTCAATGGCGTCATACTCGCGAATCAACTGCCGTCGGTAGGGTTGATGCAAGCGATCCTGTAAACCTGTCCGCAGGGCCTCTGGATCCTCTTTGAGGAGGGCATAGGTCAACACACTGCTTTTTCTCAGGTTGAAAATGGCGTCATCCATGCGGATTTGCTGAGGCAGAATCCGCCGTGCTTCCTCTGTAAGAACCGGGTAGGCGGGGCTTACCGTGAGTATACGCCAGGTGTTTGGCCAGGGAAGGCGATACGGAACGCCTTCATCATAGAGGATGACACCACCCAACAGGGCTGGCGCAACGTTGTCAGGGTGGCCTTCCATATCCACAGCTATTTCCAGTAGTTCGGTTTCGGAGTATCGCTCTCCTAACAGGTGATTTGCTGCGACTAGGCCGGCAATGATGGCGGTGGAGCTGCTGCCAAGTCCTCGCGCAACCGGAATCTGGGTGTGGGAAACTACGGAAAATCGGGGACGCGCTTCACCCGCTTTGTTAAAAAGCCGATCCATCGCCTGAAACAGAATATTGTCTGAGCCAAATGTGATGGCTTCGCCGGATTTTCTTCCATCCAGACTCAGGTTGTCCACATCGTCCGGCTGAAACCGGAATTCATTGCAAAGACTGACGGCCAGGCCAAAACTGTCAAAGCCTGGACCCATATTGGCGATGGTGGCGGGTACGCAAACCGTAATCATCAAAGCGGGTTCCAAA